>NZ_SRLV01000010.1:0-151228 GCF_006518205.1 Myxococcus sp. CA005
CCCGTGTGGTGCCGGTGACGGCCCCCGAGGTGGCGCCGCCCGCCCCCGTGCCTCGGCAAGAGGCGCCCCAGGTCACGGTGGCCCGGATGGCGCCCGAGCCCGTGGTGCCCTCGCCAGAGGAGTCCTTTCCTCCGCCTGAGGACAACGACGACATCGAGCCCGAGCTGCCACAAACAGCCCAGTGGGAGCTGGAGAAGACGGCGCGGCTGGCGGCGCTGGTGGAGCGAGACGTGGTGCGGCTGGCGCGCGAGCGTGAGGACGCCGTGGCACAAGGCGACGTGCAGCGGGGCGAGCAGATTGACGCGCTCCTTCAGCGCAACCTGGGACAGTTGCGCGAGCTGCACGACGAGGTCCGCAGGCTGGCCGAGGAGGTGAACGGCGTCGTCCCCGAGGAATGAGCGCGAGGGGGAACGGACGCCGCGGGTGTCCTACACCGCTCGCGCTGAGGTCCGGCCGCAGGCTTGTGAACGGGCGGGTTTTTTCTCGCTGGCGAGCTGCACGAGTCCCGCCTCGAAGTCCGCGAGCGAGCGGGCCTCGTAGGCGATGCGGTGGGTGCTGGCCGCGTCGTCGCCTTCCACGGCCTGGAGTCATGACTCATCGCGCATGGCTCCAGGCTGGAAGGGCCTCAGGCGCGGATGCTCGTCTTCCGTGCACCCGCGCGCTTGTAGACCTTGCCCGCCTTCAGCGGCGTCGTATCTGTCGTCTTCTTGGGGCGGCCCTCCTTGCGGTAGGCCACTGCGGCCGCGGACGGCAGTGTCTTGCGCCGCGAGGTGCTGCTCTGGCCTGGCTCCGGTTCGGGCAGCTTGCGGCTTTTCGCCGTGAGGCCCCTTCCTGGCGCGTGGCGGGGACTGACGCTGCGGTCCGCGAAGGTCCGTTTCCCCAGGGTCCGCCGGCCGCTCTTCTTCGCATGGTGCGTGCTGTCCGCGCTGGCGAGATGCACGTCGGTGGGCTTGAGCTCCAACGTCGTTCCCTGCCGCTTCGCGCGCTTCACGCGCTCCGTCTGACTCTTCTCTGGCATTCGACCTCCAGCGACACAGGTAGGAATGCCGGGTGGGAGATGCCAGGGGGCAGTGGAGCAGCCGGGCCCTGGTGCCCAGGTCTGGTGGTGTCGTGGAACGTCCGTCATGGCATTCCGGGACGGGTTGCGGCGGCGCGGGGGGAGGTGCTCCGATGGTGGGGCCATGCGCCGCGCTCGAATCTCCTTGGACGCGCCGTACCTCTCGCCGGAGTCGGGCGAGTTCCGCATCGTCTGTCCTGGCTGTGGGCATGCCGTCACGGTGGGCGCCGAGGCACGCTGCATGAAATGCGGCGCGAGCCTGGAGGCGGCCTTGAGCGCCGCGCGAGGTCCGCCGCCTCCGTTGCCACCGCGCCGGTTGACCCGGGCACAGCGCGCGGCCGTCTCGCGGCCCAAGCTGCACAAGCACTACGTCC
This sequence comes from Myxococcus sp. CA005, assembly GCF_006518205.1. Lineage (NCBI taxonomy): Bacteria > Pseudomonadati > Myxococcota > Myxococcia > Myxococcales > Myxococcaceae > Myxococcus > Myxococcus sp. CA005. The sequence goes on from NZ_SRLV01000010.1 coordinate 1,432, forward strand.
TGGGAACGCTGGCCCTGTGGGCGGGGGTGATGCTGCTCCCGGTGGGACTGTTCTTCCTGCGGCCCCTGCTCCTGCAGTCCGCCATCTTCATCGGGATGGGGCTGTTGTTCCGGCGCACGAGCTGGCCGGTGTCGCTGCGGCGCGAGCAGCAGCGTCAGTTGAAGGCATGGGTCTGGGGCTTGCCGGCCGCGGCTGAACTCACGCGGGTGGAGCGTCAGGTGGCGCCCACGCTGCATGCCGGACGCGTGGTGCAACTCGATTACGTCTTCACGGTGCATGGCCAGCGCGTCGAAGGGAGCGTGCCTTCACCGCATGCGTCGGACCTGCTGCGGCGCCCGGGAGAGCGCGTGTGGGCCGTCTACGTGGCGGAGGACCCGGGCGCCAGCGCGCTGTGGCCACCGGGCCCTTGAAACGGGCACGGCCCCCGCCCGGAGGTCGCGGGGCGCGGGCCGCGTCACGACGTGTACATGCTAGCCGCCGTGAAGGGGCAGGCGCTTCTTCGGCCCGCCGAGGTGCTTCACGTTCATCTCGCTGGGGGCCTTCTTGCGGCCCTTGAGGGGGGTTGCGCGTCGCCGATGACTCTTGGGCTCATGTGCCTCGGCGGCGGGGCCCAGCGTCACGCGCTCCAGCGTCTTCTGCCGCCGCAGCGCGGCCGCGTCGTCGTGGGGCATCGTCTTGCGCCCCTTGCTGGCCTGTACGCTCGGCTGGGCCCCGTGCGCGCCGACCCGCCGCCTGTTCTTGATGCCTGCCACTATCGTCCGAACGGCCATGTTGCCTCCCTGCGGGTGAGGTAAGGACGGCGCCACGGCTTTTCCATCCCCCTCCATGGGACGGCGGAGGTCATTGCTCCCCTGCCTGCCGGGAGGAAGGGATGCCGCGCGCTGTCAGGACGCCTTCATTCCTTCCTTGTCGAATACCCCCCGGGGGTATATATCCGCCGCGGCAGGATACTCCCACCCAGTATGTCGTCACCGCCATGCCTCACTCGCCGGAAGAGAAGAAGAAGGCGCTGCTCCGCGTCCGCCGCATCCGCGGTCAGACCGAAGCCCTGGAGCGTGCGTTGGAGTCCGGAGCCGAATGCGGAACGGTCCTCCAGCAACTGGCTGCCATCCGGGGCGCCATCAACGGACTGATGTCCGAGGTGCTGGAGTCACACATCCGGGAGGAGTTCGGCCCGGCGTCCGACGAGGATCCGCGCCACGCCCAGCGGGTGCGGGACATGACGACGCTGGTCCGCACCTATCTCAAGTGAGCGGGAGTCCCTGCCTTCATCCCCTAGCCCCAGGAGCATCCTCATGAAGTCCCGTGCCGCTGTTGCCTTCGAAGCCGGAAAGCCCTTGAGCATCGTCGAACTCGACGTCGCGCCTCCGCAGAAGGGCGAGGTCCTGGTCCGCATCACCCACACGGGCGTCTGTCACACCGACGCGTTCACCCTCTCCGGGGATGATCCGGAAGGTCTCTTCCCTGTGGTGCTCGGCCACGAGGGGGCCGGCGTGGTGGAGGCGGTGGGCGAGGGCGTGACGTCCGTGAAGCCCGGCGACCACGTCATTCCGCTCTACACCGCGGAGTGCGGCCAGTGTCTGTTCTGTAAGTCCGGCAAGACCAACCTGTGCGTGGCGGTGCGTGCCACCCAGGGCAAGGGTGTGATGCCAGACGGCACCACGCGCTTCTCGTACAACGGCAAGCCCGTCTACCACTACATGGGGTGCTCCACCTTCAGCGAGTACACCGTGGTGGCGGAGGTGTCGCTGGCTCGCATCAACCCGAACGCCAACCCCGAGCAGGTCTGCCTGCTGGGCTGCGGCGTGACGACGGGCCTGGGCGCGGTGAAGAACACGGCCCGCGTGCAGGAAGGGGATTCGGTGGCGGTGTTCGGCCTGGGCGGCATCGGCCTGGCGGTCATCCAGGGCGCCCAGATGGCGAAGGCGGGTCGCATCATCGCCATCGATACGAACCCCGCCAAGTTCGAGCTGGCGAAGGCCTTCGGCGCCACCGACTTCGTCAACCCCAAGGACCATGACCGTCCCATCCAGCAGGTCATCGTCGAGATGACGGGCTGGGGCGTGGACCACTCCTTCGAGTGCATCGGCAACGTGGGCGTGATGCGCGCTGCGATCGAGTGCTCGCACCGCGGCTGGGGCCAGTCCATCATCATCGGCGTGGCCGGCGCGGGACAGGAGATCTCCACCCGTCCGTTCCAACTCGTCACGGGCCGGACCTGGAAGGGCACCGCCTTTGGTGGCGTGAAGGGCCGCTCGGAGCTCCCCGGCATGGTGGAGGACGCGATGGCCGGGAAGATTCAGCTCGCGCCGTTCGTGACCCACACGCGTTCGCTGACCGACATCAACGAGGCCTTCGACCTCATGCACGAGGGCAAGTCCATCCGCACCGTCGTCCGCTACTGAGTCAACCGCCAACCCCTTCCCCGAGGCGCAGGGCATGCGCGTATCGGCCACGCACAGCGCCAAGTCGAAGGGCACCTTCCGGGAGGACTGAGAACATGGAACGCATCGAACACCACGCGAGTTTTGGCGGCCGGCAGGAGGTGTGGAAGCACACTTCCTCCGCGCTGGGCGGCGAGACGCGGTTCGGCATCTACCTGCCGGAGGCCGCGCTGCGCGGCGAGCGCTGCCCAGTGCTGTACTGGCTCTCCGGCCTGACCTGCACCGAGCAGAACTTCATCACCAAGGCGGGCGCGCAGGAGCACGCGGCGCGCCACGGATTCATCGTCGTCGCGCCGGACACCAGTCCTCGTGGCGACGCGGTTGCCAATGACGCTGCCTATGATTTGGGGCAGGGGGCGGGCTTCTACCTCGACGCCACGCAGGCTCCCTGGGCGCCGCATTTCCGCATGCAGGACTACGTGGCCCGGGAACTCCCCGCGCTGGTGGAGCAGCACTTCCCGGCCACGGACGCGCGAGGCATCTTCGGCCATTCGATGGGCGGTCATGGCGCGCTCGTCACCGCCCTGCGCCACCCGGGCCGCTACCGCAGCGTGTCCGCCTTCTCCCCCATCGTCGCCCCCTCACAGGTGCCGTGGGGCCAGAAGGCCTTCACCGCCTACCTGGGCGACAACCGCGCCGCGTGGGCGGCCTGGGACGCCGTCGAGTTGGTGAAGACGGCGAAGGAGCGCCTGACGCTCCTGGTGGACCAGGGCGAGGCCGACGAGTTCCTCGCCACCCAATTGCGCCCGGAGTTGCTGGCCGCCGCCTGCGAGGCCACGGGCCATCCGCTCACGCTGCGGCGGCACGCGGGGTACGACCACAGCTACTACTTCATCGCCACGTTCCTCGCGGACCACTTCGCACACCACGCGAAGGCCCTCGTCGGTTCGGAGAAGGCGCGTTCGTAGTCGCGACGGTCATCCCGGGTTCCGGTCAGCCCCGACGTGACATGTCGGGGCTGGCCGTGTCTCAGCGGGACTGAGTCGACGACCCTTTGCCACGCCGGGGCGGGCGGGTGCTGGTGGTGCTCTCGGGCGGGAACAGCCAGCCGTCCGCGCCGCGCGGGGCGGTGTTGCTGGTCCGCGCCGTCTCCGTGGGCTCCAGGTGCAGGCCACGGCAGCCGCGGCACCAGGACTGGGGCCGGCGCTCGCCGCGCATGGTGCGGTAGCCGAAGTCCTGCGCCGTGGGGCCCATGTGGCCGCAGCGCGGGCAGCGGCTCAGGGACGTGACGCCCGTCTCCTTCGCCTTCTGCTTGCCATGCTCCACCACCAGCGCCAGCGCCGCGGCGAACCCCACCCGTCGCTCCGAGGCGACGTGGAAGCGCCGAGCGCGCTTGCGGCCCTTGCCGCCCAGCACCGGTAGCAGGTCCATGCCCCCAAGCAGGTTGCGCTGCTCGAGGACGCGCGTCGAAGAGCTGTTCGTGGTCGAGTGGCTCACAAGAGCACTCATACCGGGGCGGTCTGACATGCCCTGTGGAGGGGGATGCCTGCCTGCCCGCTCCTCGGAGGGATACTGAGCGAAAGTTCAATGAATCCGAGGATCTACACATCCACCCCGATTGGTAGGACGCCGGCGGCACAGGGAGGCCCCATGCCGCCGAGTCCCAAGGGGGGCGGTTACTCCCCGCCGTCCGTGCCGGACATGCCGCCGCCGGCCTCGCTGGCGCCGAAGACGGGCGTGCCGCCGGGCAGGCTTGGGTCATGCGGGAGGCTGCCGCGCGGGCTGCGCAGGTAGACGAAGGGCGTGGCGAACAGGAAGTTGGACACGCGCGACGTGTAGATGTCCGCGTACCGTTCCACCTGCCGGGCCAGGTGGCTCTTGTCATTGCCCGCGCGCGTCAGCAGGCCCCAAATGGGGTTGGACAGCTCGGTGGCCGCGCGTGCCAGGGGCCCCAGCTCCGCGTCCAGCGCCTCCAGCTCCGTGCGCAGCGTGGCCAGCCGCGCCACCAGCTCCGTCTCCGACGGCGTGTCCGTGCGCGGGCCGTACTGGAAGCGCCGCCGCTGGAGCTCCAGGCGAATCTGGCAGCTCTCCGCCTCCAGCCGCTCCTTCACCACCATGCGCTCGGCCAGCCGGGTCTCCGTGGCGCGGAACGAGGCGATGGAGCGCACCTCGTCCTCCAGCTCGCGCAGGATGAGCGCCGTGCGCCAGCGCAGCACATTCTTCGTCACGTGCACGTCGCCGAACATGTGGTCGCCCACGTAGAGAATCTGGTCACCGCTCATGCCCAGGTGGCGCTCCAGCTCCACCGCGCTGCCGCCGAAGTACGGCGTGCCCGGCTTGAAGGGGCCCGTGTGCGGACGCAGCAGCGCCTCGCCGCTGGACTCCACCACCTCGAAGAGCGACGAGCGCGTGGTGAAGAACTCCGGCTTGCGCGCGGAGACAATCACCACGTCGAAGAGCTGCCGCCACGTCATGCCTTCCGGCAGGTGCCGGTCGAAGGCGAAGTGCATCATGGGCTCGGTGTAGGCCCACTCGCTGTTGGTGATGAGCAGCAGCTTCTTGCCGGCGTTGCGCTGGTCCAGCAGCGCCAGCGGCGTCTCCGGGTCGTCGATGACGTAGCGCTCCGGGTCGGCGATGATTTCCGCCTTCAGCCGCCCCTGCATGTGCGTGGCGTCCAGGTTCTTCCGCACGTGCTCGTAGAGGTCCGAATAGCCCATGGGGCCCGGGAGCTGGCCGGCGTCCAGCCGGTCCACGAGCTGTGCGTAGATGCACGCCTCCGACAGCGAGAAGAGCGTGTTGAGGAACACCCAGCGCTGCTCATGCAGGTCGATGATGGTGCGCGCGTATTCGTCGCGCTGGGCCTCGAAGCTCATGGCCTGCGTGCCGTGCAGCGCCTTCTTCACGAAGCCGAAGCGGTTGGCCTTGAGGAGGTTGCCCTTCTCCGTGTCGATGATGAGGCCGCGCATCGACAGCTCGGGGTCGAACGACAAGTCCGCCACCGGCCAGCCCTGCTCGACGAGCCGGTCGCGGATGTGCTCGTAGGCGCGGCGCTCCCACGCCTCCACATGGTAGTGGATGAGCGTGTAATCCATGTCGTAACCCACCGCCTTGATGGCGCGCAGGTTGAGGGTGCGGTTGCAGAACAGTCCGCGCTCGGGCGGGGGACCAGGAATGAACGTGCTCATGGCACCCCTGGCTTGCCCCGGAGCGCGCGAAAAGTCACTGCTTTCGTCAGGGCCCGTCCGCTGGACGGCAGAAGTCCAGCGGCACCCCGGCCGGGTCAAGCCTGCTTCGCGAGCTCCGCGTCGATGGCGGACAGCAGACGCGCATCATCCGCGGCGACGTCCGGCGCGAAACGCGCGGCGACGCGGCCGTCACGCCCGACGAGGAACTTCTCGAAGTTCCACTGCACTTCCGGCACGGGGTTGGCGGTGATGCCGTAGCCCTGGAGCCGGCTGCGCATGGGGCCTTCGCCCACGGCGTCCGGGATGGCGCCCGTCAGCGCGTGGTAGAGCGGGTGCTTGTCCGCGCCCACCACCGAAATCTTGGAGAACAGCGGGAACTTCACGTCGTAGGTCAGCGTGCAGAACGCCTTGATTTCCGACTCGCTGCCCGGCTCCTGGCCCAGGAAGTTGTTGGCCGGGAAGCCCAGCACCTCGAAGCCCTCGGCGCGCTTGCGCTCGTAGAGCTTCTCCAGGCCTTCGTACTGCGGCGTCAGTCCGCACTTGGAGGCCACGTTGACCACCAGCAGGACCTTGCCCTTGAACTGGCCGAGCGACTGCGGGGCACCATCGATGGACTTGAGGGGAATGTCGTAGAGGTTCTGGCTCATGCCTCACCCTATAACCGCTCGGAGGGGGGCAGGCCGGGGAGATTATAAAATCCAGAAATGACAACTATCCATGGGCCGACAGGAGGTAGGTTCCGCCACCTCTTTCACTCCTTCCCTATTTGGAGAACTGCCCATGACGTGGACGATTCGGAGCCTGCTCCTCGGTGTCTTCCTGCTGTCCGGCTGCAAGCACACGGGTGGCGGCAGCGTCACCCCCACCCCGACGCAGCCGCAGGCTTGTGATGCGCAGCAGGCGCAAATCTCCCGCGAGGCCGATGAGCGCGCCAGCCCGTGGAGCGTGGAGCAGCACCTGGCGAAGAACTTCCCTGGCAAGAAGGTGTCGTGGCTGATGACGGACGCCGCGTACCAGAACTTCGTGGTGAAGCCGAACGCGCAGAACTTTGGCCGCTGCAATGACAGCGTTTGCTATCTGTTCGCCGCGCCGTCGGAGACCATCCAGGCCGCCGTCGAGAAGTCGATGGTGAACGGCGCGCATGACCCGGCGGTGATTGGCCAGGCGCTGGGCCTGCCGGCGAAGAACTTCGAAGGCCCGCTGCGGATGATGACGCTGGACCTGGCGGCCACCGGCGTGTGCGTGCGCCTGCCCGTGGACAGCGACCCGGGCGTCTGGAAGTGCACCAGCGAGGAGGACACGGACTGCTTCAAGTTCGGTGGCTACACCTCTGGCGGCGTGCCGGAGCTGATGGTCATCGACGCGCCCGTCTCCCACGCGGTGGTGACGGAGATTCCGTGAGCGAGGAGCAGGTCCTCATCCAGAGCCCCCTCATGTACCGGCTGGTGCGCTCGGCGGAGGGGGCGCTCTTCCTTGACGTGGTGGTGGGGGGCATCGCCCAGTTCACGGTGCGCGTGGTCCTCACCGAGCAGGAAGCCGAGGCCTACGGCCGGCTGGGCCGCCCCTATGCGGACCGTCTGGCAATGGATGTCATGGCCAGCCCGGCGTTCGGCGGGCGGGCCGTCCGCGTGCCGTAGGGCGCGGCGTGGGGGGGCCGCCCCGGGCCACCTTCGGAAGGTGGCTCGGGGACGGTGCTTGCGTGGGCCCGTTGCGCATTCGTGAATGCGCCGCCGCGCCTGGGTGTCGGATGCTGACGTGTCGTCACATCCGGCCCGAGCCGCGAAGGATGCTTGCATGAAGATGTCGTGGAGTGGTGCGGTCCTGTCCGCCTGTGTGCTGGGGCTCACCGCCGGAGCAGCCCGCGCGGAAGAGGCGTGGAAGACGGTGGCGGAGAAGCCTTACGTGGTGAAGGTCCGCGCGCGCCCGGGCTCCGAGGCCAAGGACGTGTGGGCGGAGGGCGAGCTGGCCGCGAGCGCCGCGGATGTCCAGTCGGTGCTGCGGGACGTGGACGCCTACCGGCACTGGATGCCGTATGTGAAGGAGTCTCGCATCCTGAAGGACCTGCCGGACGAGGGGCAGCTCACGTACACGAAGCTGGACCTGCCGGTGGTGTCCTCGCGCGACTACATCTGCAGCGTGGTGTTGGAGTCCAGGCTGGCGGAGGACGGCTCGGGTGTGTTCGCGCAGCGCTGGCAGGCGACGCCGGACGCCATTCCCCAGCGGCGCGGCACCGTTCGCATCCGGCTCAACGAGGGAAGCTGGCGCGTGGAGCCTCGAGGCGAAGGAAAGTCCCATGCCGTGTACCGCTTCACCGTGGACCCGGCCGGCTCCATTCCTGGCTTCCTGGCGCGCATGGGGCAGAAGGACGCCGTGGAGGACACGTTCCGCGCGGTGGAGAAGCGTGCCCGGGAACACGCCGCATCCCGGGCACGAGCGGAATGACGCCGGTGCGCCGCAACCGATGCAGGGCCCTGGCCGGGGTGCGCAAGCCTTGCGCGTTTTCAGGGCTGTAGCGCCGCGCACCGCAAGGCACGCTTCCTGAAAGCATAATCTCCTGCTGGGCCGTGGGTCCGGAGTGGCCGGGGTGGCCGCAGTGGGAGACGAACATGGAGCTGCTGGCTCGGGAGGCCCAGGAAGCATTGCGGCAGCGCAGCCATCGGCTGCGCGCTCGGGCCTCGTTGGGGGTGGGGGGCCTGTCCTTCACCCAGGCGGAGGCGCAGGAGCTGCGGGACATCGAGGAGGCGCTGACGCGCATCGCTCATGGTGAGTTCGGCCGGTGCGCGCGCTGCGGCGGGGCCATTGGCCGGCACCGGCTGCGCGCTGTTCCAGAGGCCCGGCATTGCCTGACGTGTGCCGCCCTGGCGCGCTGAAGGCCCGCTCCCTGTCCGGGCGGGCGGCGTCGCCTGGCGAGCAGTGCCGCCGTCCCGTCTGGGAAAGAAGCCGTGCATGGGTGCATGTCTAGGGGTATAGACACGCCCGAAATGTGTCCCATGGTGAAGACCGAAGACCTGATTGACGCTCAGGCGGTGGCCGGGTTGCTGCGCCTGCGCCACGCCAACAGCGTCAGCACCTACCTGCGCCGCTATCCCGACATGCCCCGGCCCGTCCTGGACCTGGGCACGGGGCGGCCCCGGCTTTGGCTTCGTCCCCAGGTGGTGCGCTGGATGCGCGCCCGTAAGCCCGAGCAGCTCCGCGCTGGAGGTGAGTCATGACTACCGCTGTTCCCCGTTCCCCGCCCGCCGTGCTTCCGGGCCCCAACGACACCTGCTGGTGTGGCAGTGGCACCAAGTACAAGAAGTGCCACCGCGGCGCGGATGCCGCCGAGGCGCGCAAGAAGGGCCCGGAGGTGCTTCGCAAGGGCATCCGCCCGGGCGTCATCAGCCCGCGCCGCGAGGTGCCGCTCCACATCCCCCGTCCGGACTACGCGCTGACGGGCCGCCCGTCGCGCAAGGACGCGGGCTCCGACATCAAGACGCCGGACGTCATCGCCCGCATGCGCAAGGCGTGCAAGGCCGCCGCCGAGGTGCTGCAAGAGGTGGCCTCCCACGTGCGTCCGGGCATCACCACGGACGAGCTGGATGCGATTACCCACGAGGCGTACATCAAGCGGGGCGGGTACCCCAGCACGCTCAACTACCACCGCTACCCGAAGTCGCTCTGCACGTCCGTCAACGAGGTCATCTGCCACGGCATCCCGGACAGCCGGGCGCTGGAGGACGGCGATATCGTCAACCTGGACGTCACCATCTACCTGGATGGTGTGCACGGTGACTGCTCGGCGACGTACTTCGTGGGCAACGTGGATGAGGAGAGCCAGCGGCTGGTGCGCGTGACGCGCGAGTGCCTGGAGCAGGGCATCGCCGCGGTGAAGCCGGGCCGGCCCATCAGCGACATCGGCCGCGCGATTGAGACGCATGCCACCCAGCACGGCATGAGCGTGGTGCGCGCCTACTGCGGCCACGGCATCGGCGAGACGTTCCACACCTCGCTCCAGGTGCCGCACTACTACGAGGCCGAGGCCGACACCGTCATGCAGCCCGGCATGATTTTCACCGTCGAGCCGATGATCAACCTGGGCGGCTGGGGTCACCGCACTTGGGATGACGAGTGGACCGCCGTCACCGCCGACGGCACCCGCAGCGCCCAGTTCGAGCACACCCTGCTCGTCACCGAGCAGGGCGCGGAAATCCTCACCGTGGCGTGAGCCCGTGGACGCGCGCGGCCGGACTCCTCCGGCCGTGCGCTCCGGCTCCCCCGGCGGTCGCTGTCGGGGGTGTAGCCCGTCGGGAGAGAGCGGCCCCGCGCAGGGGTGCGCCGCTCAGAGGACCGGGAGTCCGCTCGGGCATTCGTGCTAGAGATTCCGGGGAGGGGATGTGGCCTCATCGCCACGGGAACTCACCATCTCATGCGTACGGACAGCGCTCTTCCCGAGGAGATTCTCGAGACGGTTCTTCGTTCGATGGACACCGCCGCCGCGGGCCGCTTGCGCTCCGCGCCGGAGGCGCCGCGGGCGCTCGCCCTGGCCCTGCGTGAGGCGGCCTCCCTTCAGTGCGCGGCGCCCGAGCCCCTGGTGTTCGCGCGGCACCTGGGCGAACGGCTCTCCGAGGCGGAGGACCCCGTCGTCGCGCTGGAACGTTTGCACGCAAGGGACCTCGCCCTCGCGCTCGCCTGCGCTCAAGGGACGCCGGGGGCGGCGGACCTCTTCGAAGCGCAGGTCCTGCGCAAGCTGCATGGCTCGCTCGCACGGTTTCATTCCTCGCCCACGTTCGTGGATGAAGTGCTTCAGGCGCTCCGGGGAAATCTGCTGATGCCTCGGCCCGACTCGCCGCCCCGGCTCCTTGGCTATGCGGGCGTGGGTTCGTTGTTGCACTGGGTCAACATCTCCGCGGTGCGCCTCGCGCTCCGGATGCGAAAGGCCCAGGGGCAGGAGGCACGGGTGGACGCGGAGATGCTGGCCGCGGACCCCGCGCAAGGCGGGCTGGAGCTGGGGCTGGTTCGCGAGGAGGCCCGCTCGCACGTGCGCGCCGCCTTCGTCCAGGCGGTGGCCTCCCTGGATGACGAGGACCGGGAGTTGCTGCGTCTCCACTTCGTCGAGCATCTGTCGCTGGCTCGCATGGGGGAACTCTACGGCGTGCACAAGTCCACCCTGTCCCGGCGGCTGTCCGGGGTGAAGGCGCTGCTGGAGACGCGCACGCACGAGGGGCTGACGGAGCGGCTGTCGCTCTCCCAGGAGGAACTGGACAGCATGATGCGGGCCGTTCATGGCCGCCTCGACGTGAGCCTGTCCGGACTCCTGGCGGCGAAGGAATGAGCTGCCCGGACGAGAACGACCTCGCGCGCCACCTGGAAGGCCAGCTCTCCTCCGAGCGTGCGCAACAGGTGCGTGCCCACGTCGCCGGCTGCGCCGAGTGCCGGAGCGTGCTCGCCGCGCTGAGCTCGAATGAGGCGCGGACCTCCTTCGCGGGGGTGGGGCCGCTCGCCCCGGGCACGCGGGTGGGGCGCTACGTGGTGCTGGGGCTGCTAGGCGAGGGCGGCATGGGCCGGGTTCATGTCGCGTATGACCCCGAGCTGGACCGCAAGGTGGCGCTGAAGCTGCTCAAGCCGGAGCGTTTCCATGAGGACTCGCTGGCCCTGGCGCGGCAACGCCTGGAGCGCGAGGCCCGCACCATGGCGAAGCTGTCCCACCCGCACATCGCCAGCCTTCATGACGTGGGCGAGTATCAGGGACAGCTCTTCCTGGTGATGGAGTTCCTGGAGGGCGGCACGCTGCGGCGCTGGCTGACGGAGCAACCGCGCCCGCTCCGGGAGGTGCTCGAGCGCTTCCGGCAGGCAGCGGATGGACTCGCCGCGTCGCACGCGCTGGGCATCGTCCACCGGGACTTCAAGCCGGACAATGTCTTGCTGACGAAGGGGGGCCTCGTCCGCATCACCGACTTTGGCCTGGCCAACGCGACCCTGGTGCCTGGAACGGCGGCTCCCGGCACGGTGTCTCCGGCATCCCTCACCGTCACGGGGACCTTGCTGGGCACGCTGGCCTATGGGGCGCCCGAGCAACTCCGCGGCGAGCACGGTGATGCCCGTTCGGACCAGTTCTCATTCTGTGTCGCGCTCTACGAGGCGCTCAACGGCCAGCGTCCCTTCGAGGGAAAGACGCGTGAGGCCTTGCTGGAGCAGGTGGCGCGGAAGGCCGTGCGTCCGGAACGCGCCGGTGTCCCCGCGTGGCTGCGGGCCGTCGTCCGGCGCGGGCTCTCCGCCGACCCCGCGGAGCGGTTCTCCTCCATGGAGGTGCTGCGTGCGCGGTTGTCCCGGGACCCCGGGGCGCGCTGGCGCACGGTGGCCCTGGTGATGCTGGGCGCGGTCCTGACGGGGCTGGCTGTGTTCGGGCTGCTCTCCAGGCAGGCGCCTCAAGCGCTGTGTCAGGGCAGTGAGCGGCACTTCGCGGGCGTCTGGGATGCGGAGACGCGGGAGGCCACCCGGCGGGCCTTCCTGGCCACGGGCGCCCTGGACGCGGAAGCGTCCTTCTCCGCGGTGGCGGCGGCGCTGGAGCGCTGGAAGCTGGACTGGACGCGCGCGCACCAGGAGGCCTGCGAGGCCACGCGGGTCTGGGGCGAGCAGCCAGAGCAGGTCCTGGGCCTGCGCATGGCCTGCCTCGACGAGCGGCTGGAAGAGGTGACCCGCGTGGTGGCGGCGCTCCAGGGCGCGGATGCGCGCACCGTGGCGCGCGGCTTCGGGCTGGGGGGCTCGCTGGCGAGCCTGCGGCGCTGCTCGGACGCGAGGACGTTGCTGGAGGCCGTGGCGCCTCCGGAGGACCCGGCCGTGCTGTTGGAGGTGACGGCGGTCCGGGCGGAGTTGGCCCGGGCGAACGCGGGGCTGTTCGCGGGCCATACGCCGGAGGCGTTGAAGGTGGCGCTGGCGGCACGGGAGCGGGCCGTGCGCACGCGCTACCGCCCGCTGGAGGCGGAGGCCCACCTGCTGTGCGCCACGCTCCAGGAAGACGCCAGTGCGTTCGAGGATGCGCGAGCCTCGCTGGTCCAGGCCGGCCTCGCCGCGGAGGCGGGGCGCCATCATGCCGTGCTGGCCCGGGTGCTCTATGCCCAGGCGTGGTTGAGTGGCCATGACTTGGAACGGACCCAGGAGGCCTGGGCCTATCTGAACCGCGCTCAGGCGGTGGCTGAGCCGCTGCGCGACCCCGAGTTCGACGCGCTGTTGAACTATGTCCGCGCCGAGTTGTTCGAACAGGAGGGACGTTTCTCCGAGGCGGAGCCGCTGCTGCGCGAGGCGCTGGACCGTGTCACGGCGAAGGGCGTCTCCCATGCCGCTGCCCGCGCGGAGCTCAACGGACGTCTGGGCTTGCTGGCCCGTCATCAGGGCCGGCTCCTGGAAGCGAAGCGCTGGCAGGAAGAGGCGCTGCGGCTTCAGGAGGACTTGCATGGCCCCGACCACCGCGACACCGCCCGGGCCCTGGTGAACCTGGGCGGCACGCTGGCCCACGCGGGGGAGCTGGCCCGCGCGGAGGCCGTCGTGCAGCGGGCGCTGGCCAACCTCCGCCGCAGCCTGGGCGAGGAACACCTCGTGGTGGCGCGCACGTTGTCCAACCTGGCCGTCATCTATTTCGAGTGGGGGCGGGGGCCGGAGGCGCTGCGCGCGGCGGAGCAGAGCCTCGCGGTCGCTCGCAAGAGCGTGCCGCCGGAAGGCGCGGACGCGGTGCTCATGGGCATGACGTCGAACCGGACGGGGGTGCTGGGTGAGCTGGGCGCGCGCGAGGCTGAGCTGGAGCAGGCCCGGCGCAGCCTGGCCCACCGTGAGCGCGTGTACGGCGCCACGCATCCGGAGGTCGCGCTGGACCTGCACGAGGTGGGGCGGCTGTTGCGATTGCTGGGGCGCGCGAAGGAGGCCCGGGGTTTCCACGCGCGCGGCGTCGCGCTCCAGGAGTCGTTGGTGGCGCGCGGCGAGCTGGAGGGGGAGGGGCTGCGCTGGCTCGCGGATGCCCTGCTGTTCCTGGGGCGCGTCGAGGAGGCTCGGGGCCACGCGGAGCGGGCGCTCGCGAGGCTGGAGCGGGACTGGGGGCCGGTGGCGCCGGAGCGCATCAAGGCGCTGGTGCTGATGGGCGACATCCATCTGGCGAGGCGCGCGCCAGCGGAGGCGGTGGCGCCCTTGAGGACGGCGCTGGCGGCGCTCGCGAGCGAACAGGTGGCGTCCGCGCGGGTTCCCCTGGCGCGGCGGCGGCTCGCCCAAGCCTTGCGTCAGTCCGGGGCGTCCGACGAGGCGTGTCAGGAGGCGCGCAGGGCGTGGCTGGAGTGGGAGCCCTGGCGCAAGGCCTACCCCGGTGAAGTCGCCGAGGCTCGCGCCGAAAAGGACCGCTGTCCGCGCTAGCCGTCCGATTTCGACGCAACGATGGCACCCGGGATGTCTCTTTGTGGGGGGCAAATCCCCATGAACCTTTTTCCGGGAAGTTCCGATGAAGAACCTGACGCGTGCGTTGGTGCTGTCGCTCTCACTCCTCGCTGTGTCGTGTGGTGACTCCAAGGAAGACGACAAAGACGGTGAGGGAGGAGGCGGCGGTGGAGGAGGCGGCAACGCGCTCCAGTGCTCCGCGGTGGGGTGGTGCACGACGTGGAGCGCGGACCCCAACGAGGTGACGAACGCACCGCCGCTGACGGGGGGCACCCTCCGGGAGGGCACCTACCGCGTCGAGCAGGGCAATGGCTACGACGCGGCGATGGTCCTCCGTGGCAGCTCCGTCATCCTCCTGGGGGGAAGCTGGAACAACTACCTGGGCACCTGGAAGGTGAGCAACGGGAAGCTGGAGCTGACCCGGGCTTCCTCGTGCGACGACTACAGTGAGGGGCCGCTGGACAACCTCGTCACCGAGGTCCATGCCTTCGCGGTCCGGGGCGACGAACTCTTCACCCAGGACCAGGACGACTCGCGGGGGACCATCCTCCGCTGGAAGCGGGTGAGTGACCTGTGTGAGGAGAGCGCCTCGTTCAAGTGCCGGGGTGGCCTCTGCTCCTGCGCCACGACGACGAACAGGCCCATGACGGGGCAGCAGAGCTGCAGCGGGTGAGCGCCGGGGCTCACTCGTAAGAACTCCTCCTCCGTGGCGTGAGTCCATGGACGCGCGCGGCCGGACTCCTCCGGCTGCGCGCTCCGGGGGCGGCGGTCGCTCTCAGGGCGCGTATCGCGCCAGGAACACCTTGAACTGAAGCGATACGAAGATCGGCTTCGGCGCGACCAGTCCTGCATTGGCGAGCATCGCGAACAGGGCGGCATCGGACTCGATGGGCCGTAGCGTCATGAAGCGCTCGCGCCGGCGCTCCAGTTCCTCTCGTGGGGTGCCATAGGCCCGCCATCGCCGGAGCTCCACGTTCAACAGCTCGGGGTCCATGCCGATGCGGCAGCCCACGACGAGAGGGGCTCCGGGCTTGAGCCGACGGGCGACTTCCCGGAGCAAATCGAGGCGGGCTGCTTCACCCTCCACGTGGTGGAGGACGCCCATCATCTGCGCGCCATCAAAGGGGGGGCCGGACGGGAGCGTGTGGAGCTCGCCG
This sequence comes from Myxococcus sp. CA005, assembly GCF_006518205.1. Classification (NCBI taxonomy): domain Bacteria; kingdom Pseudomonadati; phylum Myxococcota; class Myxococcia; order Myxococcales; family Myxococcaceae; genus Myxococcus; species Myxococcus sp. CA005. Next base: position 16,552 of record NZ_SRLV01000010.1, read on the forward strand.
TGGTGCAGGTGCGTGCGCGAGAGGAGGCCCTCCGCCTCCAGGCGCTTTTGCGCGACGCCGAGCATGGCGTCGGAGGGGTCCACGCCCGTGAACCGCCAGCCGGGGACGTCGAAGCGGGTGTAGGGCATCAACTCCGCACCCGTGCCCACTCCCACGAAGAGCAGCGAGGCCGCGTCCTGGCCGTCGAGCTGGGCCGTCAGCGTGCTGACGCCGAGTTCATACAGGGCGTGGGTGCCCGCGAGCGCGACGGACGCCTGGGCGTCGTAGTGCGCGGCGCGGTCCGCGCCAAATCCTGGAACGATGTGGTGGGCGGGATGGTGGTGGTCGTGAGCCATGAGAGGTCCTCGGAAAGTCGTAGTCGGCTTCGAGAATGCGTTCCGGCTCGGGTGAATGGGAGGGCGGGGATTCAGGTGGGATCGGCGGAAGCACAGGTCCGTCCCACGGCTGCTATCCAAGCGAGTGAGGTCGGCGGCGCGTTTCACTTCGCAAGGGGTTCCCCCACGGTGAACGCGAGCCGCGCCAATTCGTAGCGGCTGTTCAGCTCCGGTAGGCTCACCCGTGATGGGGCAAGGATTGAAAGTCGCGTTCTCATGTAGAGGCCAGGGGTGGCTGGAGCTCTCGTTCGAGGTGCAGGGACGGCACGTCTCCTCGACCTTCTCCGATGTGCCGTTCGACTCGCTTCGGCACCTGGCGGAATCGCTTCTCGGCTTCTACGAGAACGGGCTCCCGGGCACGACGCAGTTGAATGGGGAACCGGAAGTAGACGAACTGCGCCTGGAGCCTGGTCCTGGCCTTCAGGCGGCCCTGCGGCTCGTGCGCTTGCCGGACCGGACGCGCATGCAGGACACCGAAGCGGAACGCTTCAGGATGGAAGCCCCGGCGCGAGACATCGTTCTTTCATTCTGGCGCGCGCTCCGCCGGCTCGAAGGGGAGTTCGCGGCGAACGGCACCACCATCTGGCGCTTCGAGTTCCCGCATCGTGCGGTATCCCGCCTTGGCGATGCCCTGAGGCAGTGACTCTGGCGTTCGATGGCGGAAACGCGAGCCGCGCCTGCCACCGCGGTCAGGCGTGTTGGCGCGCGCGAGCGCGGTAGGCGCGAGGTGAGAGACCGAACGCTCGCGTGAAGCTCGTCGTGAAGTGGGACAGGTCACCGAAGCCGGCATCCAGGGCGACATCGGTGATTCGCGCACGGCTGCCGCGCAGCGCCGAGGCCGCCATGCCCAGTCGCGTAGCGATGACGAGCTGGCGGGGCGTCTGTCCTGTCACTGCTCGGAACATGCGCAGGAAGTGAAAGCTCGTGAGCCCCGCGATATCCGCGAGCGTGTCCAGCGAGCAGTCCTCCATGAACTTTGATTCGAGATACCGCAGGACCCGGGCCACTCTGCGCGCCTGAAGGTCCGAGACCTCCACCCGTGTCTCCGTCGGGTTGCTTCCCAGCGTCACCCCCGCGTCCACCACCGCCAGTGCCGCTTCTCGCAGGTCCTCCACCTGGCCACTCTCGAGTGCTTGTCGCGCCAGGAGGACGGCGTTCACCGACGTGAGCGACGCCGGTGCGCAGACGCGCGCGAAGGGGCGCGTTCCCCGATTGGAACGCCCCAGCGAGCGGAGGGCATCGTCCAGCAGCGCGTCGGAGCACTCGATGACGAGCGAGCGGTCTCCTCCATCATCGACGTGCCGGAACTCATAGGGCGCCGACCGGTTCCCGAGCAGCAGCGCGCCCGGTCCCACCACCGCGGCCCCCTCGGGGCTCCGGACATGGAACACACCGGACAGCACGACACTGATGCAGACCTGTGCGTGCTCGCCGCCGAAGATGGGGCTGCGGGTGCCTGCTCGACAGACACAGTCACTGATGTCGAAGGCCTCGCCCGCGCTGAGCGCGTGATAGCCGGGGGCCCGCTCGGGAAGCACCGCAACATTCCCAAAGTTTCGCCTCATGGGCCGATGCTATCCCGACCGCCGTGGTGCTGAAGCAATGTCCAGGAGGAGCCGTACATGGCGGGGATGTCGTCGATGCGAGGCGTGCTCTTGATGATGACGCTCTGGGAGCTGGGTTGTGGCGCACACGGTGGACGGCCCGCGACGGCACTGGAGAATCACGGGGGCACCTGCACGCCCGAACTCTACGGCGCGGGGCTCTTCACCACCGGGGCCTGGGACTTCTTCATGGCCTTCTCTCCAGATCAGCGACGCGTGCTCTTTGGAAGGGCAGATGACCGTTTCCAACAATATACGCTCTACGAAACGCAGTTGACCGAAGAAGGGCACTGGTCCCGTCCGGTGCTCCCGCGCTTCGCCACCGAGTGGAGCAACGCGGACCCACACTTCTCGCCCGACGGGCGCACGGTGTACTTCATCTCCAACCGTCCCGAGCTTGGGGAGCAAGGCCCCCGAAGCTCGTATGACATCTGGGCCGCGTCGCTGGACGCCGACGGAGCATGGGAGGACGCGCGACGCCTTCCGGCCCCCGTCAACGACAAGCACCGCGACGAGTGGTCACCGGCCGTGGCCGCCAATGGCAATCTCTACTTCGGGGGTGAGCGAGACGGCACACTGGGTGGCAGCGACCTCTGGGTCTCCCGCTGGGTCGACGGCGCCTACCAGCCGCCAGAGAACCTGGGGCCCGGCATCAACTCGTCGGTCCATGAGCTCGAGCCGTGGATTGCTCCTGATGAGAGCTACCTCATCTTCAGTGCACTGCGGCGGGAAGATGGCCTGGGCGGATACGACTTGTTCCTCAGCCGAAAGGTGGATGGCGCATGGACGCCTGCACGCCGGCTCTGCGAGGGCATCAACACGCCCGCGAGCGACTACAACCACAGCGTCTCCCCCGACGGAAAGTGGCTCTACTTCAGCAGCACCCGCCCTTTCACGGGCGATGTGGGGGCACGTTTCGATGCGCCACGGGATGACAGCGCCGTCCAGGGCATTGGCCGCGGCACGGGGGACATGTACCGCATCCCCATGAGCGCGCTGGGGTTGTGAATCCGGCAGCGGAGGACGTCCTGGCCGACTGCGCGCGTGGCTTGGGCCGTTGAGCCGGTGCTTCCGTTGACCCCTCGTCAGCCTCATGCGAGAGGGGGGCGCATGTCCGACTGGAAGCGCCTACAGAAGCTCAACGGCGGCGACGCCATCTGGTACTCGGAGCCCCAGCTCGATGTGAAGGATGAGGTCTGGCTCTACTCGGCGGGAGGCGAGCTGCGAGTCTGGAGCGCGGGGACCCTCTACAAGCCGGAGCCCAAGACGCTGAAGGTGTCCGCTCCCGTGAAGGAGCGCTTCACGCTCTTCAAGTTGCTGTCCCAGCTCTTCGTCGACGTGGAGGTGCGCGGAGAGAAGGCCGTGGTCCGTCGAGGCACCCTGAACGGCGCCCACCTCATCTCCCTCTGCGACGCATCGGACGTTGGAATGGCGTGAAGGCGCTCAAGCCCAGGAAGACAGAGTCGAGCTGGGATTACTGCCTGCGTGTGTACGGCTCCATCACCTGGATTGTGGACAACGTGGTCGACAATGGCCTGCCCACGTTCCCGTGCGGAAACGTTTCGGGCGGGGGCTGGTGCTGCCTGGAGATCGCCGACGACGTCTATGACCTCGACGGCCTCGTCGCAGCGACTGGAAACGCGGATTTGGAGCGCCTCTCCGTGTTCCACGGCGGCTGGCACACCGGCAGGTCCTTCGCCTTTGACCTGCGCACGAAGACCCCGACGCGCGAACACGCCGTGGTCGGCTTCGATGAGAGCATCCAGAAGCTGCCCAGGATGACGAAGCCCGAGCGCATCCAGCCCTTCGGGTTCTGGCTCCACAAACGCGTGACGCAGTTGACGCGCATCGTGGAGGGCAACCTGCGCGAAGTGCTCTGAGTGAGCCGGCGAGGAGGGGCCGGCCTGGGGCTCACCCCTCCTTCACCCAGGCGCGGAGCTTCGGGCAGGGAATGGTCGTGGCGAGCGACTCTTCCATGCTGAGCTCATAAATCGAGATGGCGCCTGGCACGTCGTGGCCCGCGATGTCTCCGACCGCCTGCATGGCAGTGCCGATGCGTGGGTCGACGCGCGCGCCGTGCTCGGCGAGGAATCGTTTGATGGTGGCGCGCCACTCCACGCCTGCCTGAGGCTGCTGGGTGACTTTCAATGCGGAAAGGGCCTTGCAGAAGTCGCCGTAGAATTCACGCAACCGGGTGGCTGCCGCCGTCCGTTCCGCCTCCGTGGTCCGGAACCGCGCCCACAGTTCCACCTGCACCCGCTCGTCATGGTTCCCTGGAAAGGTTGGGAAGGACCAGGTCTTCACCCGCTCTTCCACGCAGCCTGTGTCGAGGAACAGCGACCGCACGCCCCATGCATCCGTATTCCTTTCTTCTTTCTGGACCTTGCCGTCTGGCGCCAGGGTGAATCGCACCCGAATGCGATCATCCGTGTCGGGTCCGGCCTTCCAGGGAACGAACTCAAACGAATGAGGGGCCTTGTCCTTTCCGCGCTGGATGGAGACCAGGCGCATGCAGGACGTGAGCGTCTGGCGTTGACTGTCGAAGGCGCGTCGCACGGCATCCGGTGACAGGCCCGGCGAGGTCTCCACCCGTTCCGCCGGGGAGACCTCCGCGGCCTGCGCGGTGAGGAGCGAAGACACGAGCGTGAGGAGCGAGGCGAGGCGGCGACAGTCAGGGAGGCTGGGCATGGCGCGGACGATAGCAAGGCGGGGCATGGCACCGACTATCGGACAGGCGCCTCATGCTTCCTCGCCGGAGGCGTGCACGGCGTATGGACCGGAGTGCGCTGCATCAGGCAGAAGCGCGAGGGCTTCAGCGCCTGCACCACCACGTGCCCGGAGCGCTCCATGCGCAGCGTGTCGCCGGGGTGCAGCACGTAGTCTTTCGCATCGCCCTCGCAGGTGAGCCACAGCATGCCTTCGCGACACGTCAGCGTTAGGGGATGGCCGCTCCGGGGGCGCTCGCTCCACAAGGCGCCCTGGGCCAGGTGCACCAAGCCCACGTTCCGCGCTGGCGCTGCTTCGAACCGCAGCCCGCTCACCACCGTCCTCATCCAGTCCCACATCACCGCGTCCTCCAGGGCGCCAACATGCGCCCCCGGGCGGTTGCGGAACAGATTCAGTCCGGCGAGATTGTGACCAGTACAGTTCTGTTCCACTAAACTGTGCCGGTCGCCGTCGACGGGAGCTGTATCTGGGCAATGGGCCTGTTCTCGTCTCCGATACCGGCCGTGGTGGATGCGGCTCACCTTGGGAGGAGCCATGGGCGCGGTGGCACACAAAGCAAAGCTCTACGAGCAGGTGGCCGAGCGGCTCGCGGATGCCATCTCCGCGGGCACCTTGCAGCCTGGAGACAGACTGCCGTCCGTGCGGCAGCTCAGCCTGCGCGAGCGGGTGAGCATCTCCACGGTCCTCCAGGCCTACCTGCACCTGGAGTCCCTGGGGCTCATCGAGACGCGCCCCCAGTCCGGCCACTACGTGCGCCGCCGTGAGCGGCCCCGGCTGGCGGAGCCCCAGGTGTCCCGGCCCGCGTCCAGCGCCACCGCTGTCACCGTCAGCGGGCTCGTCGCGAGCGTCTACCGGTCCATGGGGGATGCCCGCATGGTCAAGCTGGGCGCCGCCTCGCCCGCGCCGGAGCTGCTGCCCGTCCGCAGGCTGTACCGCGAGCTGAACGCGCTCAGCCGCGAATCGCGCGACCGGAGCATCCAGTACGACGCGCTGCCCGGGTGTCCGGAGCTGCGCCAGCAGCTCGCGCGCCGCTCCATGGACTGGGGCTGCTCGCTGGCCGCGGACGACTTCATCACCACCTTCGGCGCGTCCGAGGCCATCCACCTGTGCCTGCTCGCGGTGGCCCGCCCGGGAGACACCATCGCCATCGAGTCCCCCGCGTACTACGGAACGCTGCAGTCCATCGAAGCGCTGGGCCTGCGCGCGCTGGAGATTCCCTGCTGCCCGCGCAACGGCATGCAGATGGAGGCGCTGGAGGCGGCGCTGACGCGGCGGCGCATCGCCGCGGTGCTGGCGGTGCCCAGCTTCAGCAACCCGGTGGGGAGCTGCATGCCCGACGTGCGGCGCCAGCGCCTGGTGAACCTGCTGGATGCTCACGACGTGCCGCTCATCGAGGACGACATCTACGGCGACCTGCACTTCGGCGCCGAGCGTCCGCGCTCATGCAAGGCATTCGACACGCGCGGCAACGTGCTGCTGTGCAGCTCGTTCTCGAAGACGCTCGCGCCGGGCTTCCGCGTGGGCTACGTGGCGCCGGGCCGCTTCCGGGAGCGGGTGGAGTTGCTCAAGTTCTCCACGTCCGTGACGACCGCCACGGTGCCCCAGTATGCGATTGCGCGCTTCCTTCAGAATGGAGGCTATGACAGGCACCTGCGCTCCTTGCGCCGCCGGCTCGCCGCGCAGGTGGAGCGCATGGCCGAGGCCGTGGCGGAGTTCTTCCCCGAAGGCACGCGCGTGACGCGGCCCTCGGGCGGCGCGCTGCTCTGGGTGGAGCTGCCGCGGCAGGTGGACTCGCTGGCGTTGAGTGCGAAGGCCCTGGAGGCGGGCATCAGCATCGCCCCGGGGCCCATCTTCTCCGCGCGGATGGATTCCTATCGCCACTGCTTTCGGCTGAACTGTGGCCACCCGTGGACGCCGCGCATCGAGGCGGCCATGTCCACGCTGGGGGCGCTGGCGCGCAGCCTGACCTGACGTCGGGCTCAGCGCGCGAACAGCAGCCCCGCGCCTTCTCGGGCCGCCCGGTCCACGGCGCGGGAGATGGCCTCAATCGCCGGGGCGGGGGCTGCTGCCCGTCCGGTCCGTGTCAGCTTCAGGCGGAGCGACGTCATGAAGCGGGCCCAGTTGTTCATGGGCATGTAGTCAGGGGCCCCGCTCAGGTGCTGGCGCAGGTCGTCGCGCACGTGCCGGACCTCCGCGGCCGTCCAGTAGCCCATGGAGGGGAAGTTGCGTCGCAGGCCAATGCCCTCCGCCACGGTCCGGTCCGGCGCCCGGCCCCAGACGAGGTGACGCCACAGCTCGAACGTCCGCTTGGGACAGTTCTCTCCGATGACGACGTCCGAGGCGCGGACTTGCTTGTCGGTAGGCTTGAGGTCCGTCGCCAGCTCCATGCCCTCTGGAATGCCCAGTTCCTCGCGGGTGAAGTAGTCGGACAGCTCATCGAGCAGGTCCAGCATCGCGTCCGCGTGGCGGGTGGGGGGCTTGCTCAGGGACTCGGCGCCCTGCTGGAGCAGGTGGTCCACGAGGCCGAGGAGGGCCATCAGCTCCTCGTCCGACTCAATGTCGGCCAGGTCCTCCGCGTTCAGGTGCTCTGTGTTCTCCCGCCAGAGCCAGTCGCGGAAGGCCGCGAGCCGCGCCGGCGTCAGCAGGGGGACGAGTCCGTCGGGCGGGGTCAGGTAGATGAAGACAGGGGCGCTCATGAGCCCTGTCTACTCCGATGAGCCACCCCATTACATCGGAGCACAGCGCAATCCGTTCTCGGAGAGGGGCCAGTGGGGCCTGCTTTGCTTCTATCCGTCCTGTTGGGACGGCGGTGTCCGGCGGTGGCACGCCTCACACGCGGATGGGGGGTTCGATGAGTACGGGCGCGGTGGCCTTCGGGTCATTCGGGTCGAACGCGGGCGCGTAGGGACCGGCGTGGGTCTCCTTCCACTTGCGGGGCACTCGCTCGATGCCCACCGGGAAGACGGTGAGCCGTCCGTCTTCACCAATGCGCATGCGGAGGAAGTTCTTCCAGTCCGGAAGCGCCAGCGAGATGAAGGCCTCGTTGGAGTGCGCGCCGAAGCGATTTACGCTCAGCCACAGGTACAGGCCCATGACGAAGGGCCCCACCAGGAAGCCGCCCAGGAAGGTGAAGCCCGAGGACAGCAGGAACTTGCCCGCCAGGTGCCACCAGCCCGCCTCGCAGTGGATGCCGTCCGCGGCGAGCTCGGGGCACACACCCAGGCCGCTCACCGTGAAGTAGGTGGCGCCCCAGGCCACGAAGAAGGCCGCGGCGATGTGTCCGAGCCCATGGAGCGTGCCCGCGAGCGTGCGCCACTTGCCGAAGGCCGAGTCCGCCAGCCCGATGAGCCCGCCGATGGTGGCCATGCCCAGCACCAGCGTCCACGGCCGGGCCACCATGCTGTTGGCCACCGCCAGGATGACGTCTGAAAGCTGCGATATTCCGAACGAGCCCACCTCCGCGTAGGCCGCCAGTGCCAGCAGCAGGTACAGCATGCCGGTCATCAATCCGAACAGAGGACTGTGGCGAATGAGGAGCAGGTTCTGCCGGGCCAGCTTCCGGGACGTCCGTTCGTCCGGGAAGCTCTTCTGCAATGTGTAGCCGTCCCGCAGGACGTGGGCGGAGGGCGCGTGCGTGGGGTGGAGGAAGGCCCCGCCACCGCCCGCGGTGATTTTCTGCCGCCCGCCGGCGTCCTCGTGCCGCCGGTAGTGGTGCAGGTCCCCGGCGAGGAAGACGTTGATGCGCCGGCCGAACACCTTCTCCTGGAGGTACTCCAGGTTGTTCTCCAGGTAGCTGCCCTTGCGCCGCTCGGTGGCGGCCAGAATCCACGCGGGCTCCGCGTTGCAGAGGATGATGCGGTCGTCGGGGCCCATGTGGCTGGCCACTTCGCGGAAGTACTCCACCTGCGGCACGTCGATGTCGCTGTTGAGCTGCACGTCCGTGCCGATGAGCCACCAGCGCTGGGGCAGCTTCAGCGCGAAGTAGCTGCGGCTCTGCCGCGTGCGCCGGCCAGCAATCCACCGGTTCGCGCAGAACAGCCGCAGGAAGGCGCCGAGCCCGTCGTACCAGTCATGGTTGCCCGGAATGACGAACAGGTCCGGGCTGGGCGCATGCGAGCGCCGCATGGCCGCCTCATAGGGCTGGACGAGCCGCTCGTCGTACACCTCGCGGCTGGCGCCGGGGTACACGCCGTCACCGCCATGGACGAGCAGCCGTCCTCGCTGTGTGGCGTGGGAGTCCGCGTGGGGCTGGCCCTGCACGGACAGCGTCAGCTCCGGCAGCGCCAGCAGCCGCGCCACCGCGTAGGTGGAGTTCCAGCCGTCGCCGGTGTCCGACACATAGTCCAGCCAGAAGCCGCCCTCCGGCATCGGCTCCTGCGAGTAGTCGAAGTAGGGCACCTGCGGCCGCACCACCGCTTCGATGAGCCGTTGGTCCGCGCGCGCGCCGAAGACGGCCGCAACCACCGCGTCCAGGCCCGTGCGCAGCAACTGCGCGGGATGAAGCCAGCGCACCATGTCCGCCTGCTTCCGGGGATGCGCCGCCATGCTCTGGTCCGACACCGGCAGGCCCTCGCGCGGGGACAAAGCGTAGGGACGCAGGTCCTCGGCGGGGGTGTCCTCTCGTGGCGGCTTCAGCGGCTCCAGCGGCTCACGCTCAGCGGCCATGAGCGGGCTGCTCCAGGAAGAGGCCGGAAAGGACGGTGAAGCCGAGCCCGGGGGCCGCGGGCGAGGACGTGTGGAATCGTGAACGCATGGCAGTCCTGGATTACCACGGCCGTGGCCCTCGCCTGGAGGCCAGGCGGGCGCGGTTCGCGGTTCCCTGGGGCCGCCGGGTGGGGCACCCTGAGGACATGCCGGACTCGCCGCTCAAGGATTTCCCGGTGGTCGTCTCCTTCCCCCTCCACTGGGGGGAGATGGACGCCTTCGGCCACGCCAACAACACGCGCACGTTCACCTGGTTCGAGACCGCCCGCATCCACTACTTCGCGCGCATCGGTCTGACAGGGCCGTCCGGCGCGGGGGACGAGCGGACGAACCGCGACGGCGTGGGGCCCATCCTGAAGGCCACCAACGCGGAGTACCTGCGTCCCATCCTCTTCCCCACGCGCCTGGTGGCGGGTTGCCGCGCCACCCGCATCGGAACGTCGTCCTTCACCCTGGAGCACGCGGTGGCCGGAGAGGACGACGGCGTCCTCTACACCCGGGGTAGCTGCGTCATCGTCACCCTGCGCTACGCCACCCACGAGAAGGTCCCCGTGCCGGCGGAGCTCCGCGCGGCGATTGAGGCGCTCGAGGGGCGCTCCTTCAGCTCGTGAGTGAACGGCGGTTTTCGCACGGCGCGCCGTCCATGAGCGACCTGGCGCTGGGGTTCTACGAGGGCATGGCGGAGGAATACCACCTGCTCTTCGCCAATTGGCCGCAGGTGGTGGAGCGGCAGGGCGCCATGCTGGACGCGCTGCTGCGCCGCTGCGAGGCGCCGCCGCCCCGGCGTGTGCTGGACTGCGCGTGTGGCATCGGCACCCAGGCGCTGGGACTGGCGGGTCGTGGCTACACCGTCCATGCCACCGATTTGAGCCCGGCCGCCGTGGCACGTGCCGAGCGCGAGGCTCGCGCGATGAACGTGCACCTCACCACGGGCGTGGCGGACATGCGCACGCTGGACGCGCAGGTGGAGGGCACCTTCCCGGTGGTGCTGGCGCTGGACAACGCGGTGACGCATCTGCTGACGGACGAGGACCTGGACGCGGCGGCGCGCGCCATGGCGTCGAAGCTGGCTTCCGGTGGGCTGGTGGCGCTGAGCGTGCGCGACGCCGACGCGCTGGTGCAGAGCCAGCCCCGCTTCACCTCGGAGCGGCTCTTGGATGCGCCCGAGGGCCGCCGCATCCTCTTTCAAATCTGGGACTGGGCCGCGGACGGACGGACGTACACGGTGCACCAGTTCATCCTCCGCCCCGAGGGCAAGGGCTGGCACACCACCGAGCACACGGGCGTGTACCGCGCGCTTCAGCGCGTGGACCTGGAGCGGGCGCTCACGCGCGCGGGGCTGATGGATACGCGCTGGCACACGCCGGAGGAGACGGGCTTCCATCAGCCCATCCTCACGGCGCGGCGGGCCTGAGTTTCGGGTGAGGGCGGGCCCCTACTCGATGCGGCACGCCTCGCTGAAGTCCAGGCGCGGGTTGCGCGGGAAGAGCTTCTCCGCGTCGCCGTAGCCGAGGTTGATGAGGAAGTTGGACTTCCACTTCCCCTCCGGGAAGAACGCCGCGTCCACCTTCGCGTTGTCGAAGCCCGCCATGGGGCCGCAGTCCAGGCCCAGCGCCCGCGCGGCGAGGATGAAGTAGCCCCCCTGCAGCGAGCTGTTCATGTAGGCCGTCTTCTCGCGGGCCTCCGCGGGCATGGCGAGGAAGCCCGCCTTCATGTCGCGCAAGGGGAAGAGCTGGGGAAACTTTTCGTAGAACGCGGTGTCGTACGCGATGATGGCCGTCACCGGCGCGTTCATCGTCTTGTCCACGTTGCCAGGGGACAGGGTGGGCTTGAGCCGCTCCTTCGCCTCGCGGCTCTTCACGAAGACGATGCGCACCGGCTGCGAGTTGGCCGCCGTGGGCGCCATCCGGGTGAGCGCGTAGAGCTGCTGGAGGACGTCGTCCGCCACCGGCTTGTCGAGCCACGCGTTGTGGGTGCGGGCGTCGAGAAAGAGCTGGTTGAGGGCGTTGGCGTCGAGGCCTGCCTGCTGCGTTGCCATGGGCGAGTCCCTTCCTGGAGTGATTCGGCGCGTGAGCTTCATGGGCCACCGCCACGGTTCTTCAGGTAATGGGCTCGCTTTTAATCTGCAAGTGACTTCCAAAAAGTAAGTAGCTTGGGACTTCCGTGCCGGTGGCGGGGCGGCTCGCTATATTCGAGGGAGGAGGCGCCAATGGAGCATCCGCTGACACGGTGTGCGCGGTTCGAGAAGGCCAGTGAGCTGATGGGGAAGCGCTGGACGGGCCTCATCCTGCGCATCCTTCTCGCGGGGCCCCGGCGCTTCGGCGAGCTGACGGACGCGATTGGCAGCATCAGCGAGCGCGTCCTGTCGGAGCGGCTCAAGGAACTGGAGGCGGAGGGCGTGGTGTCGCGTCACGTGGACGCGGGGCCTCCCATCCGCGTGGCGTACCAGCTCACGGAGAAGGGACAGGCGCTGTGGAAGGTCGTGGATGAGCTGGCGCGGTGGGCGGAGCGCTGGGTGGACATGAAGCCCTCCGCCGCTCGCAAGCGCAAGTCCGCGTGAGGTTCAGGCGCCGCCGCGCTTCGCGTCCGCTGGGGCGTTGGGGTGGCGGGCCAGCAGCATGCGCAGTTGGGGCTGACGCCGCACCGCTTCCTGCTTCAGCAAGTGCGCGATGAGGGCCGGCGGGGCCGCGCTCCAGCGGGCGATGTTCTGGATGAGCATGGGCGAACGGTAGGTGCGTCCGCACAGCAGCGACGCTGTCTTCCCATCCACCGGCAGGCCGATGAGCGCCGCCAGGGCACGGCCTTCCGTGTTGAGGATGAGCTCCACCTTCTCCTCCGCGGGGCCGCTGGCGAAGCGCTGGCGGAGCACCTCGCGCGCCGCGCGCCGCGTGGATTCCGGCACGTCGCGGTCATTGCCCACCTTGTGCAGCTCCATGAGCCGGCGTGCGCTCCACAGCCGCCGGAAGAGGCTGGCGGGGAGCTGCGGGTTGCGCACGAGCCAGCGCCGCACCCCTGTGTCCACCGCGAAGGCCGCCCGGGCGCACAGTGCCTCCAGGCCGACGGGGTTGCGGTGGTAGCGCGCCACGAGCCGCGCATGGGGCAGACCCGTGCGCGCGTTCTCCAGCACGGCCTTGATGACGGCGGGCACCGGGTCGAAGCATAGCGCGGAGAGGATGGGGTCCTCCGCCGCGTGGGCATGGGCGATGCGCTGGTCCTCGGGGAGCGGGTGCAGCCGCAGTTCGAAGAGCTGGCGGTAGTTGCCCAGGGCGGCTTCGGGCTCGTCTTCGGAGGACGGCTCGGCGTCCTGCGCGGTGTCGGGGGCGGGCGCGGCCTCCAGCGGTGTCAGGTCGAGCACGGGGAGGTCTGCTTCGGGCGCGGCGTCCAGCGGCGTCAGGTCGAGCACGGGGAGGTCTGCTTCGGGCTCGGGGGCCGCGGGGGACGTCCGTCGCTGGGGCTCGAAGGCCACTGGCGGAGCGGCGACAGGTGCCGCCGGGCTCGCGGTGGGCGTGGGCAGCAGCGCGCCCTGGGTGATGAGCCGGGAGAGGATGGTCCGCAGCCGCTCGGGGGGCAGGCCCGTCAGCGCGGGCAGGTTCCGGGCCGAGGTGGCGCCGTCCAGGCGGGAGAGCACGAAGCCCTCCTCTGGGCTGAGGGCCAGCGTCCGCAGGTCGACCGCGGGGTTCGGCTTGGGCATCCACTCCGTCATGGCTCCAGAGTCTTTCATGACCTGGAGGCGTCCGGCAGGCCCGCGCCGAGGAGGTGGCACCGGGCTGGAAAACATGACGGATGCTGGACGGCCTGCCCGGCTGGTAGGCGTGCGGGGGGTACCCTTGCCTGTCCATGCCTACACGCTCTGCGTCGAGCCGGGTTGACGGGAGGGCGCCCAGGGGCCCTAACTTCCCACCATGTCCGACCGCATCGAGACCTATGCCGAGTTCTGGCCGTTCTACCTGCGGGAGCACGCGCTGCCGTCCACGCGCTGGCTTCACTTCACGGGCACCTCCCTGGGACTGGGGCTGGGCGTGACGGCCGTCGCCACGGGCCGCGGCGCGCTGGTGCCGGCCGCGCTCGTCGCCGCCTACGGCTTCGCGTGGTTCAGCCACTTCGTCATCGAGCGGAACAAGCCGGCGTCGTTCAAGTACCCGTTCTGGTCGTTCATCTCCGATTTCCGCATGGCGGGGCTGATGGCCATTGGGCGGCTGGCTCCGCACCTGGAGCGTGCCCGGGCGGGCGGCGTGGGCTCGGGTGAAGTGGCCCGCGCGGTGCCCGCGACGCAGCAGGTCCGCTAGGGCAGACACGCCTCCTCGTAGCCCCAACGCTCCTCGTCTTCACCTTCGTCGAGGAGCGGCTTCAAGGAGTCGAGTGGGACCGTGGGCGGCACGTCCACGGAGATGAGCCCGGGGACATGGCTCCGCTCGACAGCGCAGCCGTGCTTCTCCAGGAGCTCCTTGACGGAGGGCACATCCTCCTCGTCGTGGACGATGAGGCGCAGGGTGGCATGGCCCGAAGGACGGACGACCTTCTGGAACCGAAGCTCTCCATCCACGTCCTTGGCCGAGACGACGTCTTCGCAGGCAACGCCCTTCGCGAAGAAGGGGACGTTGTCGAGTTGGAACAACCCCTTCCCCAGGGGAAGCGCCCAGAGTCCCTCGGAGTCCGCGGGGGGGAGTCGTCCTCGTCCTTCTCCAACTCGAAGATGACCTTGACCCGGTCATCACGCTTCGCGGTGCTCATTTCGATTTCCCGTCGCAAGAGTGCTTGTTGCCCTTCTTGAGGTTGCGCTTCCGGCAGAGAAGCTGTCCATTGTCCACATCGCCTGCGCCGCCCTTCGACTTGGCGAGCTTGTGGTCGACATGGGCCTCGTTCGACGGCGGGACTTCAGTCTCGCGTCTTCCACTTCGAGAACATCATGGACCTGCACCCGACCTGCTACACGCACTTCGGGCTGGTGCTGGAGAAGCCCGCGAAGGTGTGACGTGCGGGGCGCTGGGGGTTGCCCCCGGCGACCGTGCGGCCTGTCCTGGTCAACATCCGCGCTCCGGGGGCTACAGGGAGTAGCCACGCGGAACGTGGCCGACCTATACATCCCAGCCATGGGACGCATTTTCGAGACACGCAAGGCCACGATGATGGCCCGCTGGAACAAGATGGCGAAGGTGTTCACGCGGATCAGCAAGGACATCGCCATCGCGGTGAAGGCGGGTGGGCCCAATCCCGATTCGAACTCCACGCTGCGCCGGGTGCTCCAGAACGCCCGCGCCGCGAACATGCCGAAGGACAAGGTCGACGCGGCCATCAAGCGCGCGAGCGGCCAGTCTGCGACCGACTACGAAATCGTACTCTACGAAGGCTACGCGCCCCATGGCATCGCGCTGCTGGTGGAGACGGCGACGGACAACGTCGTGCGCACCGTGGCCAACGTGCGCATGCACTTCAACAAGCACAGCGGGAACCTGGGCACCGCGGGCAGCGTGGCCTTCATGTTCCAGCGGATGGGCGTGTTCCGGTTGAACCCGGAGGGCTTGGACCTGGACTCGCTGGAGCTGGAGCTCATCGACCACGGCCTCCAGGAGATGGGTGAGGGCGTGGGAGAGAAGGGCGAGAAGCAGATCATCATCCGCTCCGCCTTCGCCGACTTCGGCCAGCTCCAGGCCGCCATCGAGGCCAAGGGCCTGGTGCCCGTCTCGGCGGACTCCGAATACGTGGCGCTGAACCCCATCGAGCTGCCCGAGGACAAGGCCACCGAGGTGCTGGAGCTCGTGGACGCGCTGGAGCAGGACGACGACGTCCAGCGCGTGTTCCACAACCTGGCGTAAGGCAGGTGGCCGGGCCGGCCCTCGAATCAGGGCCGGTCCAGCCGGCGAGCGTCAGCCGAGTCTGGCGCGGAAGCCGATGGGGCCCTCGCCGTTGTAGATCATGGTGCCAGCCAGCGTCTTGCCGCCGTCGCTGGACGCGACGTTGAGGGCGACGACGTTCTGGCCGTTGCGGGCGCCAATCATCCAGAAGCCACCCGGGTTCCAGGGCGCGGTGCTGCCGCCCCACTGGTTCTCCACGGTGTAGGTGTCCGGCGAGGTCAACGTGCCCCGGAAGCCAATGGGGCCCTCGCCGTTGTACGTCATGGTGCCCGAGAGCGTCTTGCCTCCGTCGTTGGACTTTGCGTCGACGTTGATGACGTTCTGTTTGCCGCGAGTGCCCAGCACCCAGACCCCGCCAGAATGCCAGGGCGCGGCGCTGCCGCCCCACTGGTTCTCCACCGAGTAGGTGTCGCCATCAGTCACCTCGCTCTTGAATCCGATGGGGCCCTCTCCGTTGTAGGTCGTGGTGCCGGTGAGTGTCTTGCCTCCGTCGTTGGACTTGATGCTGACGGCCACGATGTTCTGCTTGTCCCGGGCGCCGAGCACCCACACGCCGCCGGGCTGCCAGGGCGCGGAGGTGCCACCCCACTGGTTCTCCACCGTGTAGTTGTTGGCACTGGACAGCGTGCCGCGGAAGCCAATGGGGCCTTCGCCGTTGTACGTCATGGTGCCCTTCAGGGTCTTACCGCCGTCGTCGGACTTGATGTCGAGGGCCACCACGTTCTGCTTGTCCCGGGCACCGATGAGCCAGAGCCCACCCGGGTTCCAGGTCGCTTGCGAACCACCCCACTGATTCTGAACGAGATACGCAGCCATTCGTGACGTCCTTTGAGTCGAGGTTGGACTGACGCAACTGCGGGCTGGAGCCTGGACGGGGGTCGGCGGCTCCGCGCAGCCGCGAAGCAGATGGCGTGCCATTCGTCGTGAGAGGGACTTCCTCCTCTGTGAGGTGCTTGCGGGGTTGATGTGTTTGTCTTTGTTTGCGTCCAGCGCAGACGCAGACGCGTTGGGTAGGACGCGGACTGTGTATGGATTGGCTGCTAGGACTCTTGGGCGATGCCCCGCAGGGCTGGGTGGCCACCGCCCGTGTCATGGGGGCCTCCGGGGTGTCCTCTGACTACCTGGTGAGCCGGAAGGCGGGCGCATGGAGTCCCGACACGCGCCCGCGCACGTCGGCGTCTGGCTTCAGGCGTTGACGCCCACACCCACCGGGCAGCTCACGCCGGTGCCGCCCAGTCCGCAGTAACCACCCGGGTTCTTCTCCAGGTACTGCTGGTGGTAGTCCTCGGCGAAATAGAAGGGCGGAGCAGGGAGCAGCTCGGTGGTGATGGCGTCGAAGCCCCGGGCCGCCAGCGCCTTCTGGTACGCGTCACGGCTCGCCACGGCGGCGCGCTGCTGGGCCTCGCTGGTGAAGTAGATGCCGGAGCGGTACTGCGTGCCCACGTCGTTGCCCTGGCGCATGCCCTGCGTCGGGTCATGGCTCTCCCAGAAGACGCGCAGGAGCTGCTCGAAGGACACCTTCTTCGGGTCGAAGACGACGCGGACGACCTCGTTGTGCCCGGTGAGACCGCTGCACACCTCGCGGTAGGTGGGGTTGGGCGTCGGGCCTCCGGCGTATCCCACCGCCGTGCTGTACACGCCAGGCGTCTGGTAGAACTTCCGCTCCGCGCCCCAGAAGCATCCCAGGCCGAAGTAGACCTCCTCCAGGCCTTCCGGCACGGGGCCCTTGATGGGCGTGCCCAGCACCTCGTGCTTCTCCGGGACGGGCATCACATCCGAGCGGCCCGGCAGTGCTTCCTCCGGGGTCGGAATCCTCAGCTTCTTGGTCGGATTGAAGAACATGCCCTACGCATAGCGGCCTGGCGTGCGCGATTCACCCCCAGAAAGGGCAGGCGTGCGGGCAGAGGGTGGCAGGCCGTCCCGCCTGCCGCGCTGCTTCATGCGTCCCCGAGCGTCGTGAGGGTGCGGGGCCAGTGGACGGTGAAGGTGGTGCCCTGGTCCCGGTTGGAGCGGACCTCCACGTGCCCCCCGTGTGCGCCGACAATCTGGCTGACGATGTAGAGGCCCAGGCCCAGGCTGCGTTTCTTCCTCGCGACGTCCTGCGGTGGCGCGGCTGCGGGCATGTTCTTGAACGGGTCGAACAGGCGCGGCATCAGCTCGGCCGCAATCGGCTCGCCGGTGTTGTGGACCTTCAGCACCACCTCATCCGCCTCTCCGCGCACCGTGACACACACCGGTCTGTCTTCCTGGCCATGCTGGATGGCGTTGGCCACCAGGTTGCCCAGCACCTGTGACACGCGGTCCGGGTCCCAGTTCCCTCGGGTGTCTCCGCTCGCCTCGAACACCAGCGAGCGCTCCGGGGCGCTGACCCGGAGCTCCTCCAGCGTCGCCTGGCATACCTCCACGAAGTCCATGGGCTGGCGGGCCACGGGAAGCCCCCCGCCCAGGCGGGTGCGGGCGAAGTCGAGGATGTCCGTAATCATGCGCCCCATGCGCGCGGTGGCCTTGCGGATGCGGTCCACGGCGCGACGCTCGGGGGGTGTCAGGTCCTCGGACCGCGTCAGTTGGAAGGCCGAGGCGTTGATGGCGTTGAGCGGGTTGCGCAGGTCGTGTCCCAACACCGCCATGAGTTGTTCCCGGAAGTCCACCGCCCGCTGGAGCACGGCCTCGGCCTGCTTGTGGTGGGAGACATCCACCACCGTGCAGCTCAAGCCCAGCACCCCTTGGTCGGGCGTGCGGATCGGGTGGAAGCTGGCCTGGAAGGTCCGGGCATCTCCAGGGATGGTGAACTCGACGGCGTCCACGGGTTCACCTGTCTCAATCGTGCGGCGGAACATGGGCTCGAACGTGCCCACGGCCGTCACGGGGGCCATCTCCCGGAAGCGGCGGCCCAGGTGGGCTTCCGGCGAGTGGCCATCGATGTCCGCCAAGGCCTGGTTGATGCGCACGAAGCGCAACTCCCGGTCCAGTTGGGCGATGCCCAGAGGTGTGGAGGCCAGCAGCGCGTCCAGTTGCGCCAGCGAGCGCTGGGCGTCCGCGTGGGCCTGGCGCTCGCGGGCCCGGAGCCGGGCCTGCACCAGGTGCGCGGTGGCTCGCTGCGCCATGGTCCGGAACAAGAGGGCGTCCGGCTCGGAGAAGACGAAGGCGGTGCGCGAGCACATGTACGCCACGCCCAGGAGTTGGTCGCCATCCAGCAGGGGCACGCCGTACACGGCGCGCAGTCCTTCCTGCTTCAGCGTGGGCAGCGCCACGCGAGGGTCCGTGGACGCTGAGCGCAGCGTCAGGGGCTGACGCTGGCGGAGCACCTCGCCCACGAAGCCTTGCCCACGCTCCAGCGACACGCCGAGCGCCTCGTCCGCGCCCAGGCCCACCGCGGCGCGCACCACCAGCGCGTCGCCTTCCACCAGCACGAACGCCGCCGAGTCGACCGAGAGCGCGGACTCCGCCAGGACGGTGAGCAGCCGCGAGGGGAGGCTGGCCATGGAAGGGCTGTCCAGCGTGGCCTGCGTCATCCGGTCCAGGGCCTGGAGGATGCGCTGCCGTCCCTGGGAGAAGGACGTCACCGTCCGGGTGACAATCCGGTCCAGCGCGTCCTCCATCCGCTCCAACTCGCCCGGCGCGGGGTAGGCCGCTTCGGCGTCCATCCTGCGGAGGATGCACTTGCGCAGGAGCGCGTACTCGGACGCCACCTGGCCCAGGTCGAAGCCGGCGTCCAGCCGGGACATCGCGTGCTCGTCCGGCACCGTGGTGAGGATTTCGTCCGGGCCGTGGTCGATGAGGTCCGCGAGCATGTCGAGCAACTGGGGCATGTGGTCCAGCAGCCACGAAGGCTGCGCCGCGTGTCCCACGTGAAGCGTCCGCATGGCCCGCTGCCAGTCCTCCAGCACCTCCTCCTGGTGGGCGCGCAGGAACGCCGCCGTCTTGAGCGTCCGAGCCCCGGAGGCCTCCTTGTCGCCCGCTGTGCGTGGCTCTGTCTCCAGCATCACCGGCCTCCCGAGGCCCTGGGGCCGCCCACCCCGCCGTTCACTTCCATTCTGGGGACGATGGCGCCTGCGTGCCTCGTCCCACCGTCGCTGGATGCGGGCCCGGTGGATGCCACCCCGGGCGGCACGGCGGCGCACTGTCCGCTCGGACGTCCAACTTCGGGCGCTTGCCACCGTGTCCGTGTGCTGGGGAGCTGTGGGCCCGCACGGGCTCGGTTAGGGTGTCTGCAAGATGCGCACGCTCCTGCTGACCCGCTCCGACGTCTCCCGCAACCTGCAGGCTCCTCTCTTGCTGGAGGACATGCGAGAGGCCTTCCGCACCGACGCCCTGGCACGCACCGTGGCACCGCAGCGCGCCCGGGCCCCCCTCCATGCCGAGGGCACCGCCCTGGTGCTGTTCCCTGGCAGCCTGCCCTCCATCCCCGCCTACTCCGTGAAGGTGCACGCGAAGTTCCCTGGCCAGTCGCCGGCGATTCGAGGCGTGGTGCACCTGCACGACGTCGCTACCGGCGAGGTGATGGCGGTGATGGACGCCGGCCACCTGACGGCGGTGCGCACGGGCGTGGTGGGCGCGCTGTCGGCGGACGTGCTGGCGCGGCCGGACGCGAGCCGGGTGGCGCTCATCGGCGCGGGCCGGCAGGCGGTGCTGCAGCTCAAGTCGTTGCGGCTGGTGCGCTCGCTGACGCACGTGCGGGTGTTCGACACGGCGCCGGAGCGCTCGCTCGCCTTCGCCACGCGCATGTACCAGGAGTTGAACCTGCCGGTGCGGATGGCGGAGTCCCTGGAGGAGGCCGTCTCCGACGCGGACATCATCGTGACGGCGACGTGGAGCCGTCACCCCTTCCTGCACCCCGGCATGGTGCGGCCGGGCACGCACATCATCGCGCTGGGCGCGGACGAGCCGGGCAAGGCCGAGCTGTCCGCGGAGCTGCTCCGTCAGTCCCGGTTCGTCGTCGACCACCGGGGCCTGGCGGTGTCCACCGGCGCCGCGGGCGCGGTGGGTCTGGGTGAGGAGTCCATCCACGCGGAGCTGGGCGAGGTGCTGGCCGGACTGAAGTCCGGGCGCACGTCCGAGGAGGACGTCACCGTCTTCGCGGCGGTGGGGCTGCCCTTCCAGGACCTGGCGGCGGCCTGGCACGTCTACCAGTCGGCCCAGGGCGACGATGCCGTGAGTGGGGTGGACTTCGACGCATGAGGCACAGGGTGCGGGGGCTCCTGTCGCGCATCGGCCTGACGCGGCCCGCGCTGCGCGCGTGGGCGATGTACGACTGGGCGAACTCGGCCTTCATCACCACCGTCGTCACGGTGGTGTTCCCGCTCTACTACGCCTCCGTGGCGGCGGAGGGGCTTCCGCGCGAGGTGGCCACCAGCCGCTTCGCCACCGCCACTGCGGTGGCGCTGAGCGTGGTAGCGGTGTTGTCACCGGTCCTGGGCGCGCTGAGCGACCGGGCCGGACGCATCAAGCACATGCTGGGTATCTTCGCGGGCCTGGGCATGGTGTCCACGCTGGCGCTGGCCACGGTGGGGCCGGGTGATTGGGCATGGGGCCTGCTGCTCTTCGGTCTGGGCAACGTGGGCGTGACGGGCAGCATCGTGTTCTCGGACGCGCTCTTGCGGCACATCGCCAGGGACGACGAATTGGATCGTGTGTCCACTGCGGGCTACGCGCTGGGCTACCTGGGCGGCGGTCTGCTGCTGGCCGCGCAGTTGGTGCTGCTGATGAAGCCCCAGTGGTTCGGACTGGCGGACGCGGGGGCCGCCTCGCGCGTGGCCTTCGCCTCCGTGGCGGTGTGGTGGGCCCTCTTCTCGGTGCCCCTCTTCCGGCGCATCCCCGAGCCGAAACCGGACGTGTCCATCCAACGTCCCCCGCTGTCCCTGCGCGGCATCTTCACGCAGTTGGCGGGCACGCTGGGCGGGCTGCGCCAGCACCGTCAGGCCTTCCTGTTGCTGGTGGCCTATCTGCTCTACAGCGACGGCATCGGCACCATCATCCGCTTGTCCACGCTGTACGGGACGGAGCTGGGCATTGGCCGGGGCGCGCTGATTGGTGCGTTGCTGCTGACGCAGGTGGTGGGCGTGCCGTGCGCGGTGTTGTTCGGCCGGGCCGCGGGGCGGGTGGGGGTGAAGCGCGCGCTGATGTTCGCCCTGTCGGTGTACGTGGGGGTGACGTTCCTGGGCTACTTCATGCGCACGCCGGTGCACTTCTTCGCGCTCGCGTTGCTGGTGGGCATGGTGCAGGGCGGCAGTCAGGCCTTGAGCCGTTCACTCTTCGCGCAGATGGTGCCCCGGGACAGGGCGGCGGAGTTCTTTGGCCTCTTCAGCGTCTTCGAAAAGGTCACCGCGGTGGCGGGCCCGCTGGTGTTCGCGGCCACGGTGGAGCTGACGGGCTCCAGCCGGCAGGCGGTGCTGTCCCTGCTCTTCTTTTTCGTGTCGGGCGCGGCGGTGCTGTCCCGGGTGGACGTGGCCGCGGGGCGACGCGCGGCCCGTGAGGCGGAGGCGCGTGCCGGATGGCGCGGCGACGGTGCACCGGAGGCCACCGCTGCCCCGGAGGGCGCGCCGGACGCGAGCCGCGGCGTCTGAGCCGTCAGTGCTTCGTGGGCGGGACTTCCCGGGGCGCGGAGAAGAGGCTGTCCCGTCCGTGGTTGAGCAGGACTTCTCCGCCCACGACTTCACGCACGTCCGCCAGGGACACCGCGAAGTCATGCCGGCGGATGAGGCCCTTCTCCACGATGAGTTCATCCCCCGTCATCTTGATGATGCGTCCGAGAACGTGCCCGTCGTTGCCGCGCACCTTCATCCCCTTGTGGATTTCCGAACGACTGAACATGGTTGCCTCCCCCAGGGCGGTCCGTGGAGCCCCGTGCGCGAAAGCTGGCTTTCACCCCGCAAGCTGGCAGCGGACAGGCGGGGCGCCGCACCGGTGAAGCCCGCGTGAGACGCACGGCGAGCAGGCGCTCGGTCAGGGCGCCCGTGGGCGGCTGCCTGGTTGCCCGGCGTTCCACCCGTGCGGGGCTCTGGCCTGGGTGGCCGCCCGCCAGGACGTGTCCATCTTCGCCCCTGGGAGGTGCATATGGTCGTTGGTTTCTTGGCGTCGCGGCCGGGGCGGTGGCTCCGCATCGTGACGGGCGCTGGGATGGTGGTGGGCGGACTGGCGTCGGGGACGTCGCGAGGCGCGGCGGTGGCGCTCGTGGGCCTGGGGCCCCTGGTGGCTGCGGCCCTGGACTGGGTGCCCATGGCGGCGCTCTTCGGTCTGCCCATGGACGGCCCGACGCTGCGGCGCGAGTTGGGTGTGTCCGACGAGGCGTCGTTGTTGGAGGGCTTCCCTCGCGCGTCCATGCGGGACGTCTCGCCGACGCTTCACTGAGCAAAGGCCCGCGGTGCCGGCCTTGGGGGCTCATGGGGATACGGGCTCCGCGGCGGCATGGGGCCACGCGGGAGAAGTCAGGGCGCTCCAGTCCTGTCCACGCGCCCAGTCCTCGAAGGTGTGCCAGCGGACCTCCGGGAAGCGGTGCCGCAGCGTGAGGACGTCCGCCTGGTAGCCCTTGCGGTCCAGCCACTCGTACATGGCGGCCAGGTCCTCGCTGCGCTCGCGGATGTAGTCCAGGGGAAGTTGCTCGTAGTGGATGCGGTGGCCGCTCACCATGGACAGCAGCCCGGCGGCCTGCTGGCCCGTCACCTCGTCGGAGGCCACCTCGATGCGTTGTTCCTCGAAGCGCTCCGGCTCCTCCATGATGCGGACGGAGAATGCCGCGAGGTCCTCCAGGGCCACCATCTGCAGGCCGCGCGTGGGCCACAGTCCCATGGCGAGCACGCCCGCCTTCAGCCCCTCTTCGAACATGCCGCTGGTGAAGTTCTCCATGAAGAAGGTGGGCCCGAGGATGGTGTAGGGCAGGCCGCTGCCGCGCACGTGCATCTCGATGCGGTGTTTGCTGTCGAAGTGGGGGATGCCCGTCAGGCGGTCCGCTCCGGCCACCGACGAGTAGACGTAGTGCTGTACGCGCGCGAGCCGGGCCGCGTCCGCCAGGTTCTTCCCGTGGCGGACCTCCGCCTGCACGCCGCCCGGGCCAAAGGGCGTGGCGGTGGCGAACATGGTGTCCATGTCCTGGGCCGCGTGGGCGATGGAGTCCAGGTCGTCGTAGTCCCCGACGACCAGCTCGGCGCCGAGCGACTCGAGCTCGCGGGCCGTGGGGGAGTCCGGGTGGTGGATGAAGGCGGTGACGCGGTGGCCGCGCTGCAAGAGCTTCCGTGTGACGGCACCCCCCTGCTGGCCAGTAGCGCCGGTAACGAGCACGGAGCGTGAGAAACCCATGGGCATGTGTGCACCTCGTGACGTCAGATGTCCGGAAGTTGGGGATGACGGACGCCGCTGGCGAGCACACCGTGGGCGCATCGAGCCTCACGGCCAGGGGTTGCCGGGCCAGCAGGCGACCTGGGGTGCCTGCTTCCCTGGCGCGCTACCACGTCGTTCCGAAGACGCTTGGGGGCACTCGGTGCCTGCTTGGGTGCGGCGCCTTCTCTTGGGAAATGCCATGGTCCCGCCCACGATGAGCAAGCGTGACAAGCTTCAGGACTCCGAGCTGGTGGTTGCCGCCCGGGCACTCGACGCGGAGTTGGCGCGCTTCGAATCCCAGGCCGAGCAGCTCGAGAAGGCGCCACTTCAATCCGAGAAGCACCTGGAGCGCGCGTCGGCGATGCTGCAGGGGCTGGCGGACCTGGACGAGCAGCTCCGGGGGCGGGTGACGGCGCTGGTGGGGGCCATCTCGAAGGTGAGAGATCGGCAGCAGGCGCAGGCCGAGGCCATCCACCTGCGTGCGCAGGAGCTCCAGCGGCGCACCGAGGTCTTCAAGGACCTGCTCGTGCGTTATGGCGCCCTGGGACAGAACGCGGGCGAGCTGAACGTGCAGATGCAGCAGTTCGCGCAGCAGCGGCAGGCGGCGAAGACACCGGAGGAGAACGCCGCGCTGGCGGGGACCTTCCAGGCGCTCCAGGAGCGGATGTCCCTGGTCGCGGACGAGGCCCATTCGCTGGCGCAGGCCGCGGAGGAACAGGCGTTCCTCGACGTGGCCCGGCAGGCGGACTCCCTGCGTCAGCAACTGTTGTCGGCGCGGAACAAGATGTCGCTGTTGCAGAAGAGCTTCGGCGGCGGGGCGGCTAGCTGAGGTACGTGGGGGCGAAGTCGTCCGGGCTTTCGATGGGGCGCCGTCCCGAGAAGCCGTCGAGCAGAGCGTGCCAGTGGGAGACGGCGGGGTCTCCGAAGCGCCAGCACAGGTAGACCTGCTCACCGCCCCGGTGGGCTCGGAAGTCAACGAGGCCGTCGGCGCCCTTGATTTCGAGGCCCATCTCTTGGAGCTGGAGGAGCTCGCCGCGGATGCGCTCGAGGAGGGTGTCGCGCTCGTCGCGCAGGGAGGCCAGGCTCGGGTCGTTGGGCTTGGGCGCGGCGCCCAGTTCATCCGCGAGCTGCTGGGCACGCTCCACCCACGGGCGGACCCGCTCGAAGGTGCGCGTCAGCAGCGGCACCAGCCGATTGGCTTCTTCCACGCTGAAGTAGCGCATTCCCTCGAGCATGCATCGGTATGGCCCATCGCCGCTACTGTCCTGGCGCGGGGGGGACGTCTGCCTGTCGCCCATTCAGCGCTGGGCTGTGTCACGGGGGGAATGGGATATAAGCGGCTATCAGTCACTTCAAGTCAGCCTTTGCTGCTTGAATCCGCCTCACATGGAGGACTCATTGTCTGTGAGACTTGCGGCGGCGTTCGTGCTGTGCTCGCTCGGATGTTCGAGTGCTTCGCTCCAAACGGAGGCGTCCGACGACTACGGGTTCGAGCCTGGGGGGCGGCACGTATGGGTACGTGGCCCTTGGACGGACATCGAACCGTCCAGTGACGTGGACGCGGTTATCGACCAGCTATGCCCTGCGGTGATGCGACTTCCTCGCGCAAGGGAACGAGATTATGGCCAGGAATACTGTGGCCTTATCTACTCCTTGGGCGACGGAGTCTTCTATGCCAGCAAGGGCTCGCCCTTGGGGGAAACGCAGTTGGTGGGAGCCTCCAGGCGAAAGTCGTGTTTTTCGCCTCGTCGTGTAGTCGATGGGCGTGGACGAACTGTTCCCTTGGCGGATTTCCATAGCCATCCCTGGTCACCTTCGCCCATGTCCCCCAAGGACCGACAGGGTGGCAATCAGCGATGGTTCATCAGGATCCAGTTCGATACGTCATGTCACCTCCAAAAGCTGATACCCCATATTGGCGAGACGCGACCAGGTGAGGTCTATGAGCGTGTGGACAGACGATGGAAACTCGTGGGGATCATCAAGCCCGAGAACAAGGCAGTTGGCCGCATCACCGCGATTGAGAACGTGCGAGACTAAGATGCGCAAGGGTTTGCTCGTTCCGCTCTGCTTGGCGTTGCTTCCAGGCTGCGCGTTGTTTCGGCCCGCGCCTCGGCCCGCGAAGGCGCCTCCCGACGAAGCGGCTCGCTACCGATTTCCCGTTGTGCTTCCCACCGATGGGCAGCACGTCCTGCCAGGCGCGATTGCCGCTGCCATCGCATTCGCAATGGAGGACTTTCTTCCGTTGGGGGCGAAGCCGCGTCGAGGCGCTACTCCCACGGAGGTTTGTGCCTCCCAGCGCCAGTCCTACGACGTGACGGCTGTTCCTGGGGCGAATGCCGTGGTCTTCGTCAGCTTCTTGGCCCGGCCGGACGCATGCCGCGACATGGAAGGGCCACCTCTCTCGGACGTTCCCATCGTGTACGCCGTGGATACGGCTACGTGGGTCATTCTCTCCGTGCAGAAGTAGCGCGGCCCGCGCCAGCCGCCTCCTCGCTATCGGCCGCGCAGCAGGGATGCGTGATTGTCGCCCAGCCAGCGCTGGGCTGTGTCACGCAGCGGGAACAGGGCTTCGCGCTCGCGAAAGGCCGACGTGTGCTCGGGTGCGCAGCGGCCCTCGTTGCCCGTTCCGTCGTCGAGGTCCGCGTGCAGCATCGCGTGGAAGACGAGGTAGTCCACCACGAAGGCGGGCACATGCGGCCGGTCCAGCGCCGGGTGGATTCGAATCTCGCGTAGCCGCGCGTCATAGCCGCCCACGTGGATGCTGCGACGCTTCGTGCCCGCCGGCTTGCGCGCCCAGCCCACGTCCACCTGCACCCGGCCGTCGAACCAGCTCGCGTTGAGCCGCGTGAAGATGGCCTGCAGGTCGAAGCAGCGGCCCCGCGTGCGCAGCGGCTTTCCCGGCCGACGCTCCCTGCGGACTCGCTCGTTGTGCGCGTGCGCGTAGGACTCCAGCACCTCGCCCGCCTGCGCATCCGCCCGGCCCGCATAGGCCGCCATGGCCTGCACCACTGCGTCCGGTGCTCCCAGGAAGAGGTGATGGATGCGCAGCCGCAGCCCCTCCTCACCCCGGCGGAAGCTCACCAGAGTGGCCCGGTTGTCCGTGAGCCGTAGGTGAACCGGCAAGCCAAGAATCGAAGACAACCGCCGTGCCAGGTCCGCCGCCAGCGGCAGGGCTTCCTCGCGCGCGGGGAGTCGGCTTTCCGGCACGCTGCTCGCGCGCTGCTCCGTCGCCAGTGGCAACGCTTCATCACGCTCATGCACGGGACGCCGGTCCTCCGCGCTGGTGCCCGCGCGCTGCTCCGTTGCCAGAGGCAACACTTCCTCACCCGAGGGATGTCGGCGCTGCACGCCAGTGCTTACAGGCCGCTCCGCCGCCAGTGGCCGCGCTTCCTCACGCGCCGGAAGCCTGCGCTGCACGCTGGTGCTCGCGCGCGGCTCCGCCTCCACGTCCGCGCACTCAGTCGCCGCCGTGTCGAACAAGCCCAGCTGTGAGGTCGGGTGCGAGGACATCCACCTTCAAAGGTAAGCCTCCTGGCGCAAGGATTCCAGGAGGATGGTTGCTCCCCGGGCGGAGAGGCGGCAGTCGCTGTTCGGAAATGTCGGGGGTTTTGCTTCGTCGCCGCCTTGCTCAGGACGTGCGGCAGAGCCGGTCCACCCGGTTCAGCATCGTGGGCGTACGAGACGCCCCATGCATCCGCCGGATGTGCTCCGCCGCAGTGGCCGCGTCCATACCCGCCGCTCCGACGAACAACGGCCGCAGGCTCTTCCCCCGCAGCACGGGCACCGAGGGCCCCGTGGTGACGTAGGCGGTCTTCGCCACGCCAATGACGGGCACCTCCCGGTTGAGCGCTTCGTACAGGTGCGCCCCCAGCCCGGGCCGGTCCTCGCCGAGCCACGCGTAGCCATCCACGATGATGGCCTCCAAGGGCACTTCCACCCGCGCCAGCACCCGGAGCAGGTGCGGCAGCTCGCGGCGGTAGAACTGCCCGGGCTCGTACGGCGCGGCGGGAGGCCCATGCTCCACCAGGTGCGAGACCTCGTGCCCATCCGTCCAGTTCCGGAACAGCACGCACCCGGCCACGGTGAGTTCGGGGCGGTAGTCCACGTCCACGCAGGCGAGCATCGTGCCGTCCTCCTGTCTCAGGGCGCCTGGAAGTTCTCGAAGGTGACCTGCGCGGCGCGAAGTTGCTTCACCATCTCCAGGGACGGTGTTTCCGTGGTGCGGTAGCGCGGGGGCCACAGCTCCGGCACCGGCGTGAGACAACGGCCCGCGATGCGCTGCACCTCCCGCCACGGCACGGTGAAGAACTCATCACCTTCCGCCGCGGGACGCACGGCGACCATGTCCGCCTCCGGCAGCAGGGCGTCCACGTCGTGCGACCAGACACACCAGGAGATGGGGAACTCGTCCCGCTTGCGCGCCGTCGCGCTGTAGCTGGCGACGAACAGGTCCACCTCCTGTTCCGCATGGAGCGCGTCGAGCTCCTCCTTCTGGGCGCTGTACTCCGCCAGCGCCAGGCGGACGTGGGCCAGCCGCACCCGGTTCGCCAGCACGTCCTGACCGGGATGCACGTAGGGCACCACGCGTCCCGCGTCGTCCACTGTGTACAGGGCGGGCGTCAGGCATCGGGACGCGGCCGCGTACTCCCGCTCTGCGCTCTCGGTCAGCCGTGCCACCAGCTCCGGACGCGCGTCGCCACCGATGAGCAGGGTGGAGCGCTCCGGGAGGATGGCGATGGGTCGGCCCTCCACGCGACTGGCGAAGGACGCGAGGAACCCCGGGCGCAGCAGCCGGGACGTCTCGTAGGTATCGCGCGTCTCCACCGTCCACAGCGGGCCGTGCTCCTCGTCGTAGAGCTCCACGCCTTCGTCCGGGAGCCGGGCCAGGTTCGCGTGGGCCGCCGTGAAGGCTTCGTCCTCGGTGACGCCCCAGGTCTCCAGGTGCCGGCGCTGGACGAACATGGCGGACTCCGGCAGGTCCATCACCAGCAGCTCGCGCAGGAAGGGCAGTGTCCGCCGTCCCACCATCTCCCGGTCCGCCTCCGCCGGCTTCTGCAGCGACATGCCGAAGGTGGACGCGCGCAGCACGGGCAGGAGCAACTCGCGGGCCTGCTCCCAGTGAAGCGAATCCGGCGACTCCTGCCACAGCGCGCGCAGGTAGCGCTGGATGAGCTGGACGCGTTGCTCGGGCGGCAGCTCGCGCGTGTCCGCGAAGAGGTTGTCCAGGAAGAAGGTGCCGTCACTTCCGGCACGGGTGATGTCCAGGCCGTAGTCCTGCGTGCGCCGCTCCACCTTCTCTACCGCCGGGTCGGCGCGCAGCAGCGCCTCCACCTGCCGCATCAGCGCTTCGCGCGGCTCCACCGCCCAGGCCTTGGAGGGGCCGGGAGGAACCTCGCCGGCCGCTGGTGTCTTCCTCCCGAAAAGCCTGCCCCAGAACCCCATTCTCGCTCCCACGTGTGTGTCCGCGGCGAGGTTATGTCCGGTGGCCCGTGGGCTCCACCGGAACACGCAGGTCCCGTCACAAAGCCAGGAATGCCAGTAATGCGCCCAAGTCCTCGTCAGACAGGGACTCCAGGCTGTAGAGCGGCATGTTGCCCCCGACACCGAAGAACTGGCCGTGCCTCACCTTCTCGATGACGACCAGTGACTTGGGCACGCCGGGGAACAGCGTGTCGTAGTCGTTCGTCACCTCCGGCAGAATCGACGCCAGCTCGGTCAGCCGGCCCGCGCCGGTGTGGGGCTCGC
Organism: Myxococcus sp. CA005; assembly: GCF_006518205.1. Taxonomy (NCBI): domain Bacteria; kingdom Pseudomonadati; phylum Myxococcota; class Myxococcia; order Myxococcales; family Myxococcaceae; genus Myxococcus; species Myxococcus sp. CA005. Next base: position 45,874 of record NZ_SRLV01000010.1, read on the forward strand.
CGTGGCAGCTCTGGCATGCCTCCACGTAGACCTGCTGTCCGCGCGTCACGTCACCGCGCGTGACTTCGACGATGTCCTTCACCACCGTGAAGGGACGGGCCGGAGCGGACGGGCTCGGGCTGATGCTCACCAGGTATTCGTACAGCGCCCGGCTCTGCGGCGAGTCCTTCGGCAGCGGCGTCACACCCCGCATGAAGTTGACGTAGCAGAAGTTCACCGCGTCCAGCAGGCGGGTCTCGAAGCCGCCCCACCAGCTCTCCCGGAACGCCGAGTCATACAGCGTGTAGCCGGAGTCCATCCGCCCCGCGGGCGCGGTGGGCGTCGTCGCGTGGCATGTCGCGCACGAGAAGCTGTTGAAGCCGCTCTCCGACAGCCGCGAGTCGTTGAACAGCACCTCGCCGTACTCCGCCGCCGGCACGCGGCCATCGCCGCTGTCGTCGCAGCCGGTCAGCGCCAGGGCCAGCGCCACCACACCCCATGCCGCGCGCTTCATGGCTGCCCCCGCAGGATGCTCACCGAGTCCGGGAAGATGCCCACCTCCACCGTGCCCACCACCGTGCCTTCCGTCAGGTCCACCGCGTGCAACGTGCCCGGCCCCACGTGGTCGCCTTCGCAGACGACCAGGCCGATGCGCTCGTCGGGCGTCAGCGTGACTTGATGCACGTTGAGACAGCCGGCGTCCGCCAGTTGCACCTCGCGCAGCACGGTGCCCGTCTCCGGGTCGATGACGGCCAGCGCGTCCACCAACTGGTAGGGCATGTACAGCGTGCGCCCGTCCGCGGTGAACGCGCCGAACATCGGCGGCCCGCGCAGCGGCACGGCGCGCTCATGCATCATGGTGCGCGTCTGGGGATTGAGCACGTGCACCTGCCGGCTGGCCATGGAGCTGACCCAGACCTCGCCCGTGGTGGGGGATAGGGTCAGCGCGTAGGGCTGGTGCCGGGGTGCCACCGCACCGCCCGAGCCCGCTGCCACCACCTTCACCCGCGCCACCGTGGGTTTCGCCTCCGCGAGGTCGACGATGGCCACCTCGTCCGACCAGCAGGCGATGTAGGCCGTGCGCTCGTCGGCGGACAGGCGCACCGCGTGCGGCGCGGGGCACACCTCCACCATGGCCTTCCGGGTCATCGTCCGCGCGTCGATGATGGCCAGGTTCGCGTTCATGTCCGACTCGGGGCGGCCCTGGCGCGCCATCTCCGAAATCTTGAGCGTGTCGAAGTGCGTCTGGTACAGCGTGCTCCCATCCGCGCTGATGATGACGTCGCCGGGATTGGGATTCACACGCACCGAGCCCACGAGCCGGTTGTTGCGCGCGTCCAGCTTCAGGCAGTAGCCGTCATCCGCGCCCGTGCCGTGGGCACCATGCGGCCCCGAGCCACCCCCTGGCACGTAGTTGGAGATGCCGACGTAATAGAAGTCCCCCGCGGGCGACACGGCGGTGTGGTGCGGCCCCTCCAGCTCCACCGGGTTGAGTCCCACCGGCACGCGCGCCAGCTCGCGGAAGTCCGGCGTGCCCACGGTGGCCAGCTCCACCAGGCTGAGGGTGTCATCCAGGCTGTTGGTGACCAGGATGCGTCCGCCGGGGCCCGGCGGTGGAATGAACGTTCCTTCCCGCCAGGGCTCCTCGTGCGCGTAGTCCAGCCCGTCCGGTGGCGTCACGCCCACCACCCGCGCCGAGTTCTCATCACAGCCGGCCATCAGCAGCGCCAGCGCGGGCATCCACCACGGTGTCCGGTGGCTCATCGCGAATCCTCCACGCGGATGGTGCGTGGTGACTCCAGGCGGTACGGACCTTCACGCAGCCGGTTCTGGACCAGGTAGGCGCTGGTCACCTGGACGCGGAGGTCCTGACCCGAGGCGGCACGGAGCGTGTCCCAGGTCGCCGCGTCGAGCTGCCACTCCATGTTCGATGTCAGCAGCTCCACCGGACATCGCCGCCCGGGCACGGTGACCTGCACCCAGTAGAAGTCGCCGGTGACGGGCGGCAGATGCGCCTGGGCGGACGGCAGCAGCAGGTTGCCCAGCCACGCCATCATGGAGTGGGGCGTCTCGCGCGAAGGAAGCCGGGAGGCCAGCGGAGACGTCCAACGCCAAATGGGCGGCGCCGCATCCATCGCATAGGTCTGGCCCGGGACGGGGGACTCCAGCGTCACCGCCTGGGAGCTGTCAGTGGGCCGGCCTTGCGCGTCGACGAAGGTGCGCCACGCCTCGTCGGTGGCATCGCCGCCGTAGAGGGGTTCGCCGCACGCTTCGTCCCGTGGCGCGTCCTCGCCGTCGCAGGCGGTGCCCAACACCAGAAGCACGGCCGCGCAGGGGGCCCACAGCCGCTTTCGAATCGGAAGTGTCATCAGAAGCCTATCGATGTGGACGCCGTGGGCCACGGCGCCTCGGGAGGAGAGAGGACAGCAGCAACAGCAGGGGCAGGGCGGGGCCCGCCGCGGCGGCGCAGCCACCGGACTTCGGCTCGGGTGGGCGCTGCTCGGGCGGCTGTTGCCCCGCGTCGGGCGTGCCCGCGTCTGGGGTCCCCGCATCCGGCGGCGGCGGCTCCTCCACGCCACCATCCGGGTAGAGCGGAGCGCCCAGTTGCTCCGCGAGCTGCGGCCAGCGGGCCGGGCAGAGGTCCCGCACGGGGGTTCCACGTGGGCATAGCTGCGTGCCCTGGATTTCGTACAACGCGAAGATGTGCTCCCACGTGCGCCCCTGGTCCGTACTGCGCGCCAGAGCCCAGTCGTGCAGCCAGGTGGAGCCGCAGCCGTAGAGCGTCTCGCCGTCGCGCAGCACGCACGCGTTGCCGGTAGGCAGGGGCTGCTTCTCCAGCGGGCCGGTGCTCGAGCCCATGAAGAAGTAGTTGAGGGTGCCCACCCAGGCGGTGCCGCCGTCGGAGGACAGGTCCATGTTGATGAACGTGTCATCCAACACGGTCACCGGCGTCAGCGTGCGGCCCCCGTCATCGCTGCGCAGCAGGTGCGTGTAGCCCTGCGCGGAGACGCGCACCCACACCACGTCCACGGCGACGGGGTCCACCGCCACCACGGTCAGCGCGTAGGGCCGCAGCAGCTCTGGGAGCGCATGGGGGAACTCCTGCCAGGTGTCGCCCGCGTCGTCGCTGCGCAGCACCACCATCTGGTTGTTGGAGACGCCCGATACGTAGAGGCGGCGGGGGTCCACCGGGGACACGCGGACCGCGTTCAGCTCCAGCCCCGTGCGCAGCAGCGGCGAGGCGGTCCACGTCTCTCCGCCGTCGTCGGAGCGGTACAGGCCGTTGGCGATGCCGGGCCGTCCGGTGACGGCATGGAAGACGCGGTCATCGGTGGGGTGGGCCGCCAGCCCCGTCACCCAGGTCGACTTGAAGAAGGGATGCGTGCGCCAGGAGCAGCCCTCATCCGGGGAGTGCAGCAGGGCGCTGCCGGTGGCGGCGAGGATGTCGCCGGTCTCCCGCCACAGGTAGGCCTCCGGGCGCCATCCGCCATACCCCATGGCATCCGGACACACCCAGCGCCAGGTCTTGCCGCTGTCGCGGGAGATGACCGCGCCGAACGTCGTCCCGGAGAAGAAGTCCTGGGGGTGGCCTCGGCGGAGGGTGACGTTGGATGTCTCCGGGAGGCCGGCGTGGGCATGCGCCGCCGTTCCAGGCAGCACGGCCAGGAGGGACGCGACGGTGCTCCAGGCAACCGTGATGCGCGACTTCATGCCAATGGACTCCGGGAGAACGTGCCGGCCCCCACGTTAACGTTCGCCCCGCCGGAGCATAGCGGGGGGAATTGCTGCCCGGGTCGCGCATTCCGATTGAGCACCTGGGGCTCGCCCGTTACCAGGAGGCCCCTCTATGGGAATGGAATATCGGCAGCTCGGCGGCTCTGGCTTCAAGGTCCCGGTGTTGACGCTCGGGACGGGAACCTTTGGAGGCCAGGGGGACTTCTTCAAGGTGTGGGGCAGCAGCGGGGTCGAGGAGGCCACGCGTCTGGTGGACATCAGTCTGGAGGCCGGGCTGAACATGTTCGACAGCGCGGACAACTACTCGCGCGGCCTGGCGGAGGAGATTCTCGGCAAGGCCATCTCCGGCCGCCGGGAGAAGGTCATCCTCTCCACGAAGGGCACCTTCCGCTCGGGTGAGGGACCGAACGACGTGGGCTCCTCGCGCTTCCACATCACCCGCGCGGTGGAGGCCAGCCTGAAGCGGCTGGGCACCGACTACATCGACCTCTACCAACTGCACGCCTTCGACGCGCTCACGCCCGTCGAGGAGGCACTGCGGGCGCTCGACGACCTCGTGCGCGCCGGGAAGATTCGCTACATCGGCGCGTCGAACTTCTCCGGCTGGCACCTGATGAAGTCGCTCGCCACCTCGGAGAAGTACGGCCTCGCGCGGCACGTGGCGCACCAGGCCTACTACTCGCTGGTGAGCCGGGAGTTCGAGTGGGAGCTGATGCCCCTCGCCCTGGACCAGAAGGTGGGCACCGTCGTGTGGAGCCCGCTCGGCTGGGCACGGCTGACGGGAAAGATTCGCCGGGGACAGCCCCGGCCCGAGGGCTCCCGCATGCAGTCCTCGCTCAACGCCCAGGGGGCGCCGCCTCTCTCCGAGGAGTACCTCTTCCGCGTGGTGGACGCGCTCGATGCCGTCGCAGCGGAGACGGGGAAGACGGTGCCACAGGTCGCCATCAACTGGCTGCTCCAGCGCCCCTCCGTGTCCACCATCGTCATCGGCGCGCGCAACGAGGAGCAGCTCCGACAGAACCTGGGCGCGGTGGGGTGGAACCTCACCCCTGACCAGGTGGCCCGGCTCGACGCGGCCAGCGCGGTGACGCCCACCTACCCGTACTGGCACCAGCTCGGCTTCGCCGAGCGCAACCCATTCCCGACGAAGGTGGACTGAACGCGGCCCTGGGCGGCGTCTTCCATGTGGAAGACGCCTGCCTCGCGAGGACGCTCGCCTCCCTTCATGGGGTCTGCTACGCACGGCGCCTGGTCCGGCACGTGGAGAGCCCAGGGGGTGGGCCCAGGGGTGCCTGGGGGAGTTCACGGCATGGCGCGTTCCACGGTGGAGCCGGGGCACGGTGACGAGCTGCCCGCCAGCACGGGCACGCGGCCCTTCTGGGAGGCGGTGGCGCAGGGGACGGTGGACGTGGCCGTCCGCATCTACGAGGCCCTGGCGGCGTCGCAGCGGGACGTCGTGCTGGAGGAATCCTCGCGTGCGTCCGCGTTCGCTCGCGCCACGCTGGTGTCGGTGCTGCGGCGGGCGCGTGACTTCGCTGGCGCCGCGCGGGTGCTGGAGGTGGATGGCGCCGCGGCCGACGTCGCACAGCTCCACGAGCAGGCGGGCGCGCTGCTCCTGGCCGCGGAGGCGTGGCTGCGCGCGGGTGAACCGGCCCGGGCGGCGGCGGCCTTCGAGCGCGGCGGTGCGCTGGAGCGGGCGCTGTCGCTGTACGAGTCGCTGCAGGCGCGCGAGGCCATGGCCCGCTGTCTCACCCGGCTGCGCCGTCCCATGGAGGCCGCCGCGGTGTACCGCGAGCTGGGCAACCCGCACGCAGAGCTGGAGTCCCTGCGTGCTGTGTCTCCGGACATCGCGGTGGCGCGGCGTGAGGCGGTGCTGCGGATGAGCGCGCTGCTCGACGCGCAGGGGGAGTCGTGGCGGGCGTTGGTGCTGCTGGCGGATGCGCTCCAGGCGCCGGAGCTTCGGGGTGACATCGCGCTCCAGGCGGAACACTCGCGGCTGCTGCGCCACCTGAACCTGAATGGCGGTCCGTCGGTGGAGCCCGCCCGCGCGCCGCCACTGCCGCCGCCGCCGCCGGACGGCTACGAATACCTCAAGGCCATTCCTCTCTTCGGCGAGTTGTCCCTGGTGGACATGAAGGACCTCTACCAACTGGCGCGGCCGTTGCAGTTCGCGCAGGGGGCCACGGTGCTGGAGAAGGGCGCGCCCGGCTCGGGGCTGCTGGTGCTGTTGGAGGGGACGGTGGACGTGCTCGCCGGTCCGGAGCCCGGTGCCCGGTTGCTCAACACGCTGGGGCCTGGAGCCTTCATCGGCGAAGTCTCCCTCATCCTGGACGGAGACACGTCCGCGCAGGTGTGTGCGCGCACGGACGTGCGGGCCTTGCGGGTGACGCGCGTGGACTTCCAGCACTACCTGGACACGCACGAGGCGGCCGCGCTGCGCATCCTCCGCCTCTTCACGGAAAAGCTCGCGGAGCGCGTGCGCGCGCTCAGCGCGTAGCAGGGGAGACGGCCATGGCGCACGTGCACGGCGCGGACAGGCAGCGGGCCGTCCAGCTCGCCAGCGAGGGCAGGTTGGAGGAGGCCCTGGCGGAATACCAGGGCGTGGTGAAGGACGGGCCGGACGACGCGGAGGTGCGTCAGAAGGTGGCGGAGCTGCTGGAGTGGCTCGGCCGTTCCGCGGATGCTGTCGCCGCGTACCAGGAGGCCGCGCTGGCTTGGACGAAGGCGGGTCAGCCCTTGCGCGCGGTGGCCGCGTGCGTGGCCTTGCCCCGGCTGGGCGCGCCCCAGGCCGCGCTCGTGCGCACCGCGCGCGTGCTGGCGGAGCGCTTCGCCCTGCCGCCGGGCGCTGCGGTGCCCGTGGAGGCCACCCGGGCGCATGTCGCGGAGGATGGCGCCACCGGGCTGCCCATCCTCTCGCAGGTGAGCCGGGAGACCTTCGTCGCGCTGCTCGAGGTGCTCCAGGTGCGCGCCTTCTTTCCGGGGCAGACGGTGGTGGAGGAGGGGACGCCGGGCGCCTCCATGTTCGCCCTGGTGGAGGGCCGCGCGGACGTGGTGCGCGCGCTGGAGGACGGCCAACGGCGGAGCGTGGGCACCGTGACGCCCGGGGACTTCTTCGGGGAGCTGGCGCTCATCTCCGAGGGGCCCAGGCTCGCCACCGTGGTGGCCACCGAGCGCGCGGTGCTGTTGGAGCTCACGCGCCAGCACATGGAGGCGGTGGCGGCGCGGCACCCGGACGTGACGGCGGTGGTGGACGCCTTCTACCGGCGGCGGATGGTGGAGAACCTGCTGCGCAGCAACCCGCTCTTCAATCAGCTGTCGCCCGCGCAGAAGGCCGCGGTGTCGCGCGACTTCGAGCTGCGCTCCTTTGCCGCGGGCGAGGCGCTGATGACGCAGGGCCAGCCGGGAGACGCCTTCTACGTGCTGCTGCGTGGGCGCTGCACGCCGTGGCTGGAGCAGCCTCATGGACGGCGCGTGGCGCTGTCCGCGCTGCGAGAGGGCGACGTCTTCGGTGAAATCTCCCTGCTGCTGGACAAGCCGGTGTCCGCGACGGTGCGCGCGGACGTGGCGGGCGTGGTGCTGCGGCTGGAGCGCGACGCCTTCCAGAAGCACCTGCTCAGCCAGCCAGGCCTCAAGGGCCAGTTGATGCGCATGGGCACGGAGCGGCTCCAGCGCACCGCGCAGGCGCTGGCCTCCGGGCGGGTGCTGCACGACGGAGACCTGCGCGTCTGACGCGAAGGGCTGGCGCTGGAAACACAACGCCCGGGCCTCCGTGAGGAGACCCGGGCGCGGTGAGGTCCGGACGGTGCCGGAAGACTACATGGAGTAGCCGAGCGTCAGGCCGAACACCTGGGCCGTGCCGTTGTAGACGCCCGTCATGCCCGGCGCCGTGCTGTCCTTGTCGAACAGGTTGACGAACTGGTAGGCGGCGTCGACGCGCACCGCGCCGAAGCTGTAGCCCACGCCCGCCGACACGCCGAAGCGGTTCGCGTCCGGCAGGTCCGGCGTCAGCGTCTCATCCGGGCTGGGCGCCGGGTCCCACAGCACGCCGGCGCGCACCTGCAGCGCGTCGGTGATGCCGTACTCACCGCCCAGGTGGAAGTTCCACGTCGAGCGCCAGTTCTTCGGCAGCGGGTTGTTGATGGCCGGGTTGTCCGGGAACTCGATGGCGAGCTCCGGGAAGCTGGACCAGCCCACCCAGTTGGCGTCGAACGCAAGCGTCAGGCGGTCCAGCGGCGTGACGGCGATGCCCGCCACCACCGACTGCGGCAGCTTGACGTCACCCTCCACGCGGGTGTCCGGCAGACGGCCCTGGAAGGCCGGCGGCACGTCCCGGAAGTCCGCGTCGCCCTTGAACGTCATGCTGATGGGGCTGCGGTACTGCACGCCCAACGTCACGAGCTTGGGGACCACCACGGCCTGGACACCGGCGTTGAAGCCGAGGCCCCAGCCCGCGCCGCCCAGGTGCACCTGGCCTTCGCTGGTGACGAATCCCAGCGCGCGCTTAATCTCCAGCGTGCCGCGGGTGATGTTCAGGCCCGCGCCCACGCGGAAGCGGTCGTGCACCTGGTACGCCACCGTGGGGTTGATGTTGTAGATGGACAGCCCGGACTCCTGGGCGCGGAAGCGGCCCACGAAGTCGTCTTTCCACCGGCTGCTCGCGCCGAACGGCGTGTAGAAGCCCACGCCGGCCGCCAGCGAGTCCGTGATTTTGTACACGGCGAACACGTGCGGCGGCGGAGACAGCGTCGTCTTCTGCCCCTGCACGGAGCCACCCGTGGGGGTGAACTGCAGGCTGGGGAGGATGCCGGTGACGCCCGCGGTGACGTCCAGCTTCTCCACGCCCAGGATGTTGGCCGCGTTGGAGTAGATGGCGGACGAGTCATCCAGCCACGCCGCCGCCGCGTTGGCCATGCCCGAGGAGCGTGCGCTCTGGGTGTTGACCTGGAAGCCCGCGGCCTGGGTCGTCCCGGCGGCGAGCAACGTGATGAGGGAGAGTGTCTTCTTCATGTTGGTTCGTTCTCTCTCTGGAGGCCGTTACGGGGTGGGCGACGCGACGCCCGTGTTCAGGAACTGGATGACCTGGTTCTGCGCGGTGTTGCGCACGGACCGGAGGAACTGGCTGGCCGCCGAGCTGGGGTCCAGCGACGGGTCCACGATGCCGAAGAACGCGTGACGCACGTTCGTCGGCAGGCCCATCCCGTCCTCCGCCAGGTACGTCTGCACCGTGCGGGGCTCGGAGACGCCGACCAGCGGGCGGTTGGCCGCGCTGATGAGGCCCTCGGTCACCGCGTTGGGGATGACCATGTCACCCTCGATGTACTGGATGAACGCATTGCGGTTGGCGGGCGCGGACGGCGCGTTCTCCAGGTACCTGCCGTAGTTGCGGGGCGAGGCCGGGTCCAGGATGGTGCGCGCCAGGGTGATGAACTCGTAGAACTCCGGCGTGCCCGGGGCGCGGCCGCTGTTTTCCAGGGTTTCGAAGAAGCCCGAGCGGTACCGCACGAACGTCGAGTCCGTGGCCGTCAGGAGGATGTCCACCAGGTCACCGCCCACCGCGTTGAGTGCTGTGCGGCCCACGACGGGGGACACGGAGGCGGACAGGACGCCCTGCATGCCGCCCAGGCTCTGGCCCACGTAGCTGAACTGGCTGGTGTTCAGCGTACCGGCGCCCGCGGCAGCCAGGCGGCCGTTGAGGGTGTCGGTGTCCAGCGCGCGCGCCAGCTGGGCGAAGTCCACCACGTGGTGGCGGAAGTTGTCGCGGGTGGCGAACAGGTTGACCAGGTTCAGGAAGCCCGCGCCGGAGACGTACGGCGGCTGATTGGGACCCGGACGGGCGAAGTCGCCGCCCTCGCAGGTGCCGGTGGTGCTGTCGGGCTCGGTCACGACGCAGCGGCCCCGGCCCTGGCTGGAGCAGAACAGGTCACCGTGCGGCGACGCGGTCGGCCCCACGTCGCAGGCCGGCTGGATGTTCGACACGCAGCGGCCGAAGGTGGGGCTGCCCGCCGTCACGTCGCAGGTGTCGCCGTCGTCGCAGGCCGCGTCCGGCGTGGTGATGGTGAGCTCGGGGACGCCATCGCGGTTCTCGTCGACGACAACCGGGGCGTCCTCGCTGATGCCGGCGCAGCTGGCGCGCTCACCGTGGAACACGGTGTCGATGGCCGCCACGGCGTAGCCCGCCGCGTTGAAGTTGTTGGCCACCGTCAAGATGTTGGTGCGGTTGCCCGTCAGCCCATGGCCGTAGATGACCACCGGGTAGCCGTCCGCGGGCGCCGCCCCCGCGGGCGTGAAGAGCATGAACGGGACGCGGTCGATGCGCGGCGTGGCGCGGTTGAGCGTGCCCTGCGCGTCATCCAGGAAGAAGGGCGAGTGGTACGCGCCGATGAAGACGCGGCCCACCGCGTCGTTGTCCAGCGTCAGGCCGGCCATCGTGCCCTTGATGGTGGCCGTCTGGTCCAGCAGGTAGACGGGGTCGGCCGGCACCGGCACCTGCGTGGGGGCCGCGTTCAGCCGCTCGAGGATGGAACGGGTGCTCTGGGTGGTGAAGGCCCACGCCAGGTTGATGTCCTTGCGCGCGATGCCCGCGGCCTCCAGGCCGTCGAACAGCGGCTTCATGCCCACACGCGCCCGCTCCAGGTCCCGGGCGAGCGTGTCAGGAACGGCCGCCACCTGGCTCTTGCCGTTGGCGTCCACCAGCGGGTTGACCATGCGCATCAGCGCCTGCGCGGCGGTGGGCGCCACGGTGCGGCCCAGCGTGTCCTTCATGCCGCGCAGCATCACCACGCCATACTGGGTGGCCTCGTCCAGCGGCACCTCCGGGACAATCTGGAGCTGCTGCGGCGAGTTCGGCGCCGGCGTCAGGCCCTCCACGACGGGCTCGCAGTTGAAGCACAGCTTCACCTGGGGGTTGGTGCCCGAGGTGGGGTTGGTCAGCTTGACGAAGCGCAGCGTGGTCTTCTGCTCCTCCTCGGTGTCCGGCGTGAAGCCGATCTTCATGCGCACGGTGTTCGCGTCCAGCAGGGAACCCGTGTCGATGGGGCCGCGTTTCGCGCCGTTCTCCGACACGATGGGCGCGGTGGTGGACCAGCCGTCCAGGGTGTTGAGGCCCTTGATGAGCATCTGCGCGGGGCCGGCCTCGGTGGGCTCCGGCAGGGCCAGCAGCCCGGTTTCGGGGTTGCGCAGCAGGTCATTGGGGAAGGGGACGACGCCGTTGCCCGGATCGAAGGTGGCCTCCGGGTGGTCCATGATGGAGAAGGTCCACAGGAGGACGATGTCCTCGCGCTTCACGCTGAACTGCTCGGACACCAGCTTCAGGATGGGCGCGTAGCCGCGGCGCAGCTGCTCCAGCCGCAGGGCGCTGGCCGTCTGGTCCGCCAGGCGGGCGGCGGGCTCCGTCACCGTGGAGGGGATGAGCTCGGTGGTCGTCTGGCAGTTGGGCGCCGCCAGGTCGTCGCAGGTGACCAGCGACTCGGCGGAGCTGGCGAAGGCCCACGTGGCGGACGGGATGACCGGCTTGCCGGCCGTCGTCTTCACGCCGTTCTCACCGCCGATGATGGCCACCGCGTAGCGGCCACCCTTGGGCCAGCCTCCGGGGAGCGGGGGGATGATGGTGACGAGGTTGGTTTCCTCGTTGTACCCGATGTAGCTGGGCGTCGCCGGCTTCGCCAGCGGCGTACCCGCGTACACGTCGATGATCTTCACCGTGTTCGTGTTGACCGTTCCCGCCTCCAGGCCCCGGATGCGGGTGGTCGCGGTGACCGTGGTCGGGAAGCCGTTGAGCGTGTTCACGTAGTCGCGCGTGAACTCCTGCTCCGCCGCCGGCGCCTGCGGGTTGATGGGCGCGTTGACCAGACCGTTGACAATGGCCAGGTCGTTGGGCGACGGGACGACGGGTGGAGACCCGGTTGGATCGAACTCCGCGACGACGGAGTCTTCGGGGCTCCGCGGCGGGTCCTGGGCGATATCGGGAGTACAGGCCGAGGCGCCCAGGGCAAAGGCCCCGAGGAACAACACCTTTCTCATGGGTACAACCCCCTCCAAGTCCTGGGTTGGATGACTGGACTGGAAACGTCCGTGGCGTACCACGTCCCTGGGTTGGCAGGAAGACAAGGGACTTGACGCGTCGTGTCACTTGTGATGGCGCGTGCGGGGTTGTGAGACGGGCGGTCGTTGACACGCTGCGCAGTGTGCCCCTGGCGGTTACGCTGCCGCGCATGAACCGACTATTGGGTGTGCTGGTGGTGGCCGTTGCCGTGGTGGCGCATGCGGAGGATGCGGGGGGCCTGAAGTGGACGGCGCCCGCGGACTGGGCGGTGCAGGGAGCCCGGCCGATGCGCGCGGCGACGTACAAGATTCCCGCGGCGAAGGGCGACACGGAGGGCGCGGAGCTGGCCGTCTTCTACTTCGGTCAGGGCCAGGGCGGCGCGGTGGACGCCAACGTGAAGCGCTGGGTGGGCCAGTTCCAGACGGCGGACGGCAAGCCCATTCCCCAGGAGAAGTCGAAGACGAAGGCGGAGAAGGTCAACGGCATGACGTTGACGACGGTGGACGTGAAGGGCACGTACACGGGCGGCGGGCCGATGATGGGCCCCTCGACGCCCAAGCCCGGCTTCCGGCTGCTGGGCGCCATCATCGAGGGCGCCCAGGGCGCCGTCTTCTTCAAGCTGACGGGCCCGGAGAAGACGGTGGCCGCTTCGGAGAAGTCCTTCCGCAAGCTGCTGGAGTCGGTGGAGAAGCAGTAGCGGAAAGGCGCGGGGCTACTTCGCCCCGCGCGCGGGCTTCGCCTGGGCCTTGGTCGCGGTGCCACCCGCGACCGCGCGCTGGACGGCCGCGGTCGGCGTGCGCTTGGAGGGCAGGTCCGGCATGAGGAGCACCTCGATGCGCCGGTTGCGCGCGCGGCCCAGCGGGGTCGCGTTGGTGGACACTGGCCGCATCTGCCCGTAGCCCGCAGCCACCAGTCGGCGCGCGGGCACGCCGCCGGTGTCCTGGAGGAAGCGCACCACGTTCACCGCGCGCGCCACGGACAGCTCCCAGTTGGATGGGAAGGTGCTCTGAAGCTTCTGCGACGGGGGCGAGTCATCCGTGTGGCCCGACACCTGGATGGACTTGTCCTCCACCTTGGCCAGCACGCTGCCCAGCCGCGTCAGCACCTCCTGGCCGCGCGCGCTGATGCTCGCGTCGCCGGAATCGAACAGCACCTTGTCCACCAGGTCCACCTGGATGCGGCCCTCGGCATGGGACAGGCGGATGGCGCCCTCGGCGATCTCCGCCTTCATCTTGTCCTGCAGGTCGTCGTAGGTGGCCTTCAGCTTCGCCAGCTCCGCCTCCTGTTCCTGCACCGTCTGGCTGAGCTGTTCCTTCTCCGAGCTGAGCTGCTCCTTCTCCGTGGCGAGCTGGGCGCGCTCGGCTTCCAGCGCCGCCAGCTTCTGCTCCAACTGCAGCCGCGCGGCCTCCGCGTCACGCGCCCGCGTGGCGGCGTCCAAGGCGGACTGGCGGGACTGCTCCGCCAACGCCTCGGCCTGGCTCGTCCCACGGTGCGCCAGGTACATCACGCCGCCCGACATCAGCACCACCAACGCCGTCACCAGCCAGGGCACCCAGGGCCGTCCGTGCTGTGCCTGGCCGTGCTGCGTGGACTCCGTCATGTCGCGACCTCCCGAGTGGCTGAACGGGGGGCACCGTAGCCAGACGCCCAGGGTGTGCCTCAAGGCGCCCCGGTGTGCGCAGGTGTCTGGCGGTGCAAGGTTGCAGCGGTGTCAGAAGGGCGCCCTCCGCTTCGCACACCGCGTCCGGAGGACACCAGCCTGGGAGCGGAAACCCGCGCCGGAGGTGGTGCACCTGGCGGCGAGGATGGCCACGTTGAGCGCGGGGAGGCATCCGCCATGGGGCCGTTGATCGAGGGCAGGTGGCACACACCTCTATCTCTCCTACGCGTGCCCGTGGGCCAGCCGGCTGGCCGTCATCCGCAAGCTGAAGAAGCGGGAGTGCGCCATCGGCCTGACGGTGGTGGACCCGCGCATGGGCGATGACGGGTGGACCTTCCAGGGCGAACCCGGCTCCGACCCGGAGCCCTTCTGTGGCTTCGAGTTCCTGCGGGAGCCCCACGACAGGACATTGGGTTTCGGATGACGGATAGGGGACGGAGCGCCTGGCCGGATGCTCAGCCAGCGAACACCCGTCCGGAGTGACTGGCGTCTGGCTGACGGCTGGGACCGAGGGGTGGGCTGCAATCCCACGCGGACGCCACAGCCTTTGAGAGGAGGCCCCCGGGCCTGCGGCGTTCATTCATGGGGGCGGAGGAGGCTGGCATGAAGGCAGTGGCGATCATCCTCGCTGCGGGTGAGGCCCGGCGGATGGGCCACCCCAAGGCGCTTATCGAGCACGAGGGAGGCAAGAGCTTCCTCCAGTCCCTGGCATCCACCTTTGGCAAGGCGGGTTCCATGGTGCTTGGCGTGGTGGGGAAGGACTCCGAGGCGGTGCGCGAGCAGCATCCGGGGATGGAGCTGGTGGAAGCGGAGCGGTGGCAGGAAGGGCCCCTCCTGTCGATAAAGGCGGGGCTGGATGCCGCGCTGGAGGCGGGCGCGGACGTGGTGCTGCTGCATCCGGTGGACATGCCGGCGCTGCGCGCGTCCACGCTCAAGTCGCTCCTGAAGATGGCGGGGGACGTGGATGAGCTGCTGCGCCCGGAGTTCGAGGGCGCGCCTGGCTGGCCACTGGTGCTCTCGCGGAGCGGGGCGGAGCGGCTGCGCGCCGCGGAGGGCCAGCAACTGGAGCCCGCGCTGGCGACGATGAAGGTGCGCCGCGTGCCGGTGAAGGACCCGGGCGTGGTGGTGAACATCAACACGCCGGAGACGTACGAGCGCCTGTTCGGCACGCAGCCGCGGCTGGCGCCTCCGCCCAAGCGGCGCGGCGCCAAGCGTGGCACCGCGCCCGCGACGTCCAACGTGGCGGAACTGGGCGGCGGTTCGGCGCCCATGGCCGCCGCGTCCGAGGAGTAGCGCGCGACGGCCGGCTGGCTGGGGCCCGTGAGAGAAGGGGCTCCGGCCAGCATCACCCGAGGCGTCAGAACGTGAGGCCCAGCCCCAGGTACGGGCCGGTGAGCCGTTCGACTTGCTTCTCCCCGGTCGTGTGCCCGGCGTCGTTGAGGTAGAGGGCCCGCCAGCCGCCGCGCAGGTGGAGCGAACCCACGTGCACGGCCAGGCCGGCCTGGGCATCCACCTGACGGTGCGGGAAGGGCACCGCCTGGATGCGGGCCTCGAGGTCCACCGGCGAGGGGCCGATGCAAGCCTCCACGGACGCGGCGAAGCTGGGGCCCACGAAGAGGATGTCCGGCGCATGCGCGCTGGCGACGCCGCCCTCCAATCGCAGCCGGCCCCGCTCCCCCGCCCACAGCGCCGCGGAGGCGTGCGCGCTCAGCAGGGTGATGCGGTCGGTGGCATCCGAGCCATCCGTCGCGGGCAGCGACATCCCGGTGATGCGCGCGTCCAGGCCCAGGCGGCGGCCATCCATGGCCATGAAGAGCCCCATGGCTCCGGCGTCGCCCAGCAAGTCTCCCTGCACGCCCATGCGCACCAGCAGCGGCACTGTGTCCTCTGGCTCGCGCATCACCCGCTGGGCGGGCCGCACGGAGGCGAAGCCCGGGTGGGTTGCGCCGATGACGGCCCCCGCGACGATGGAGCCCGGTGGCGGCCGGCGCACGCGCGTGGCGCGCCGCCGAGGCGCGTCGTCACCCCGAGGCGTGTACTCGCGGCCCACGGCGGAGGCCGGGTGCGTGCGGCGGTTGCCAACCGGGCCCTCGCGGGGCTGGCCAATGGCAGACGCGGGATGGGCCCGGGCGCCGCGCGACTCCTGGGACGAGGAGGCCTGACGTGACGTGCTCCGTGACGAGGATGAATCCGAGGAGGTGTCTCGCTTGCCGAAGCGCGCCTGCGCGGGGGCGGTGCCCAGCAGGGCACTGACCGCGAGCGCGGCGCACAGCACGGCCTTGGATACGGGCAAGGTCCACTCCTCGTGGGAATTTCGGGGGCGGGTGGATACAACCGCCTTCCCTCCCCAGGGACCATGGGCCTCCAGGCGCGAGGTGTCGTCCACCAGCGCGTGCTGTGTGGCGCCGGACACCGCGCCGGTTCGCCGTCGCTGCGAATGCCACCCGGTGAAAGCTCACGCCGCGCGCTTGTCTGGGATGCCGTGTGGCTCGCGGTGCCGGAGGGGCCGCGGCGGCATTGCCCGTGCTGTAATATCTGCATGCGCGGGCCCGGCAGATGCTCATGCTTTGACAGAGAGCGGAATGCGGAGAAGTCGCTCGTGCCTGGGCGCGAAGGAGGAACTAGGGTGCCGGGTGTGACTCATCCCGTGGTGCAGCCGCAGGTCCTGATTGTGGAGGATGACCCGGACGTTCGGGGGGCCATGGCGGAAGCGCTGCATGACGAGGGCTTCGAGGTGTCCATGGCCATCAACGCCGTGGAGGCGCTTCGCGTGCTCGCGGCGTTGGAGTCCGCCTGCCTGGTGCTGCTCGACTGGGAGATTCCGCGCGTGGACGGGCGAGGTCTGCTCGAGCGGCTGCGGTCCGATGAGCGCTTCGCCGGGACGCGGGTGGTGGTGATGACGGCGGAGGCCGGTCCGTTGCCGCCTGGCGCGGCGGGTGTGCTGCGCAAGCCCGTGAGGCTGGAGATGCTGCTGGATGCGACGCGGCGGCACTGCCCGGTGGCCAGCGGCGCGGTGAAGACGCCCGCGTGAGCGCGGCTGCGCGCTCACGCGGGCGTGAGGATTTCAGCGGACGTCAGTAGGTGAGGCCCAGGCCCAGGAAGGGGCCGTGGAAGGTGTCGACGTTGGAGACGCCATCCACGTAGCCGGCGTCGTCCAGCACCATGCCGCGGTAGCCGCCGCGCAGCACCACCGCGCCCAGCTTCAACGCCAGCGCGGCGTTCGCGTCCACCTGCCGGTAGGGGAAGGGCGTCACCTGCAGGCGCGCCTCCAGGTCCAGGGGGCCGATGATGCAGGCCTCCAGGGAGGCGCCGAAGCTGGGGCCGACGAAGGTGATGTCCGGCGCGTGCGCGGTGCTGACACCGGCCTCCGCGCGCAGGCGGGCACGCTCGTGGGAGATGAGCGCCCAGGTGAGGTGCGACTGCGTCAGGGTGATGGAATCCGAACCGCTCGTTCCGTCATCCGTGGGCAGGCCCAGGCCCGTCAGCCGCAGGTCCACGCCGAAGCGCCGGCCCTCCAGTCCGAGGAACAGGTCGGCGCCGCCGCCCCCTTCGTTGAGCGGTCCTCCCTGGATGCCCACGCGGAAGGACACCGCCGCCGCGTGGCGCTCCCCGCGCAGCTCCGGCGACACGCCCATCCGATGGTTGCCGGTGATGAAGAGGTAGGAGAGCCAGCTCACCGTCACCGTGCTCGAGCCGCCACTCACGTGCCGCCGGTTGCTCGAGGAGCGCCGCCGGGAGGGGCGGCGGGGCGCGTCGTCATCGTCGTCGTCGTCGTCCGAGCCGATGGCGGAGGCCCCGTGCTCCTTGTCATCCCTGTCCCTGTCCCGGTTCGAGTCGCTCTGGGACGGCCGCGAGCGCTTGCCGAAGCGGGCCTCCGCCGCCGTGGGACCCAGGCCCAGCGCGAGCGCGAGAAGGGCACACAGCAGGGTCCGGATTGGGAACACGGGTCAGCTCCTGACGATGGGCCGGGGATGCGGCCGCCGGAGACCTGGACGCCTGGCGGCCTGCTTTATTCAATCCGCGTCACTGTTGCGGTGGCGCCGGGCACTTTGCGGGGTCGTTCAGGCACGCGTCCGTCTGGAGGCACTGGCCCGGGGACTTCTTGAGCTTGCACGTGTCCGAGCACTTGGGAGGGAACTCGGAGTAGTCACACGTCACCCCACAGGTGGTCTGCTCCTTGGGGGAAATCACCTCGCAGGGGGAGCGCAGGAACACGGTGATGGGCTCCGGGTGCAGGATGCCGCGCGCGTCCGCGCAACCCTCGAAGTCGCCGTCCCCCCACACCGCGGTGCCGTCGTTCACCTTGCAGCGGGCGGGGCGGGGGTTGTAGCTGCCCGGCTCGCAGGGGCCCGCCGCGCGGGCCACGCAGCCGGCGATGGGCTCGCCGCCGATGTCGGCGTTGGCGCAGATGCGGGAGCGCAGGTGGCTGTCGCCGTCCACCCAGTCCCGGCCGTGGCAGGCGTGGACGTTGTCGTGGACCACGCCCTTGAAGCGCAGGTTGATGAGCTTGGGCTGGAAGGTGTCCTGGTTGAGGAGGACCTCCACCGTCAGGCCGCGCGAGTCGAACATGTTCCCGTAGAAGGCGCCCTCCCGGAACGTGTACGCGCCGAAGGGCCCGGCCGGGTAGGTGCCGGAGGTGGCCACCGGGGCCACCCACGAACCCGGAATCGCGGCGCGGCTGTAGGGCGCGGACATGACGCTGTAGCGGCCGCTCTCGGGGCACTTGAACTCGACGCTGGGCTCGATTCCGCCGCAGGGGTTGCTGAGCGTGTCCGCCAGACGGTCCTCCCAGGAGCAGCCCCGCGGGTCCTCGCACACGCGCAGCACCCGGTCTCCGAAGATGCGGCCCAACTGGCCCGTGCATGTGGCCGGGTGAGGCGCGCCCGCGGCCACCGTCACCTTGTCGCCCGGGTTGCAGGTGCCCACGTTCTCCCCCAGCCAGCCGCACTCGGCATGGAGGCCCGCCTCACCCGACGCGCAGGGCAGGAACATGGGGCTCCACTCCTCGCGGGCGCCCGAGGGGTTGAAGCGCCGGGGCTCGCTCGGGTCCTCGCCGCGCATGGACACCATCACGCGGCGGCCGAAGGCGTTGTTGCGCGCCAGGAGACAGGCCGTCACGTAGCCCAGGCAGGCCTGGCTCGGCTTGTCCTTCTCCCACCCGGGGCACAGCCCCACCTCGCCTTGGAAGGTGTACGTGTCGCCGGCGCGGCTGGTCCACTCCACGGCGGCGCCGGGCGGCAGCGCGCACTCGGTGAGGTACGCCATCACGTTCCGGGCAGGTGGGTGCTCCAGCGCGTGCTTGAGCCGACCGTCTAAGACGAACGTCTTCGAGTGCAGTGGCATCTCGGTGAGGGCGTCCAGCGCGGCCCGGTTGCTGGTGAGCGCGTTGAAGGCCAGCTCCTCGGCGCGGAGCGAGTTCAGGATGCGGATGCCGGGCTCCGCCCGGGCCGGGGCCTGGGGAAGCAGCAGCGCGGTCAGGAACAGGAGCGCGGCCCGCAGGGAGCGCGAGGAGGGGCGAAGCGCGAAGGGCGACATGGAGCGTGGACCTCGGAGCGAAAAGGGACTCGGTGGCTCCGGCGGTAGCACGTAGCGGGCCGGGCACTCAGGCCCGCGGTTTCGCGGGGTTGGCGGTGGGCCCTGTTGTTTGGGTGTCCACACCCTCTCAGGGGGTGTGGACCTGGAGGCCACGCGCCGTCAGCGCCGGCCCTGCTTTTTGGCCTTGGCCAGGCGCCGGGGTTCGGGCTTGCCCGGCGCGGGCGGCGGCTGGAGCGCCGTGGTGCACGCGGCGGTGGCCGTCACCGCGGCGGCATAGGCGGCGTGGTGCTGCTGCTCCAGCGTGCGCAGCCGGCGCGACATGGCCTCGCGCAGGGCCTGGAGCTCGGCCACGCGGGCCTCGGACTCGGCCGCCTCGCGTGTCAGCGCGTCGTTGCGCTCCACCAGGGCGGAGATGGAGCGCGAACCCGCCCAGGCCCCTGTCGTGGCGAGCAGCACCGCGCTCACCAGCAGGCCCCAGGGCAGCCACGCCCGGCGCGGGGGCGCCGACTCGTTTCGCTGCATCGCTTCCATGTCCGTGAGGTTAGCGGCCTGGGCGGGGTAGGCTTCAAGGGGAGGACGTGGGAGCCTGCGGCACCTGGGGCATGGGCAGGCGCAGCACGAAGCGCGCGCCGGGGCCCACGGGGGGCGCTTCCACCGTCAGCTCGCCGCCGTGGGCGCGGGCAATCTGGCGGACGTGGCGACAGGCTGCGGGTGTGGCCTGGGCCTGTACGTCGGGCCGTTCCGTGGCTGGATGATAACCCGGGGTGCAGGGAGAACGTCCTCGGGGTGATGCTCCCGAGGGCGGTGGCTACCCGACCGCCTGTTGATGCGGGCGGGCTTGATTCGAGGCCCATGGGTGAGGCCTCATCCGGCCCCTTTCTTCATCTTCGGGAGTTGGTGGTCTGATGGCGATTGCGTGCGTGGTGCTGGACTTCGACGGAACCTTCACGGACGTGGCGGCGGAGAGCGCCCCCTTCCTCCGGCATTTCCGGCAGGGCCTGGCGGCGGCGTTGGGCGAGGATTTGGAGGCCGCGTGGGAGGAGGAGGTCGCCACGTTGCGCGCGGGCGCGGACGCGCTGGGTTGGGATTTGGGCGGCCGGGTGGTGGCGCCCGCCACGGCGGACCCGTACCTGACGGCCACCTGCGCGGCCCACCGCCTCATGCAGCGCTTCGGGCAGGGCCAGGACGAGGCCCGCCGCTCCGACGTGGTGCAGAAGCTCTACCGCGAGGCCTACGCGCACTCGGCCACCGCCTTCAAGCCGGAGGCGAAGGAGGTGCTGGAGGCGCTGGTGGCCACGGGCCTGCCGGTGACGGTGGTGACCAACGCGCACACCGACCTGGTGGAGAAGAAGCTGGACCAGTTGGCGCCCAAGGGGCGCGAGAAGCTGACGGTGTCCGGGGATGCGCGCAAGTTCCTCCTGGACCCGCCGGACGCGCCGGATGCCCGCTTCACCGCGGTACCGGAGACGCAGACGCTGGACGGTGTGCTGCGCCGCCCCGTCTACCTGCGCCGGGGCCGGTACTTCGAGGCCCTCAAGCGCGTCTGGGCGTCCACGGGCACCACGCCGGAACAGACGCTGGTGGCCGGTGACATCTACGAGCTGGACCTGGCGCTGCCCGCCGCGCTGGGCGCGCACGTGCAACTGGTGGCCCGCGACAACGTGCTGCCCTACGAGCTGAAGGCCATGGAGCTGCTGGGCGCGCGCGGCGGCGTGGACCGCAGCCTGCACGGCGTGCTGCCCCGCCTTCGCTGAAGGCCGGGCCCGCAAGCACGAAGCCCCGCCTCCCGGTGAAGGGAGCGCGGGGCTCGTGGGTCACAACCGGCGAGGGCGTTAAACCTTGGCGCCCGGCGTCGGCTGGAAGACCTCGTTGAACTCGGTGATGGCCTTGCTCAGCGCCGTCTTGATGTCGGCGGTCAGCTCACGCTTCGACGCCAGGTCCTTGGCGACGTTCGGGTGCTTGCCGTCGGCGAACTCCAGGAACTCACGCATCCAGCGCACCACGTCGGCCGTCGGGATGTCGCGAATCCAGCCGCGCTTCTTGGGGTCGTCGCGGTTGGTGGCGGCGTAGATCTGCATGACCTGCTTCTCGACGGGCATGGGCTCGTACTGGCCCTGCTTGAGCAGCTCCACCATGCGGGCGCCGCGCGCCAGCGTCTCCTGGGTGGCCTTGTCGAGGTCGGAGCCGAACTGGGCGAAGGCGGCCAGCTCGCGGTACTGCGCGAGCTCCAGCTTCATGGTGCCGGCGACCTGCTTCATGGCCTTGATCTGCGCGGCCGAACCGACGCGGGACACGGAGAGGCCCACGTTGATGGCCGGGCGGACGCCGGCGAAGAAGAGGTCCGTCTCGAGGAAGATCTGCCCGTCGGTGATGGAGATGACGTTCGTCGGGATGTACGCCGACACGTCACCGGCCTGCGTCTCGATGATGGGGAGCGCGGTGAGCGAACCGGCGCCCTCCTCGTCGGACAGCTTGGCGGCGCGCTCCAGCAGGCGGCTGTGCACGTAGAACACGTCGCCGGGGTAGGCCTCGCGTCCCGGCGGACGGCGGAGCAGCAGCGACAGCTGGCGGTACGCCACGGCCTGCTTGGACAGGTCGTCGTACACGATGAGCGCGTGCATCTTGTTGTCGCGGAAGTACTCGCCCATGGCCACGCCGGCGTACGGCGCGAAGAACTGCATGGGGGCCGGGTCGGAGGCGTTGGACGCCACCACCGTGGTGTACTCCATGGCGCCGTAGCGGTTCAGCTTCTCCACCACCTGGGCCACCGTCGACTGCTTCTGGCCGATGGCCACGTAGATGCAGTAAACGTTCAGGCCCTTCTGGTTGATGATGGTGTCGATGGCGACGGCCGTCTTGCCCGTCTGACGGTCACCGATGATGAGCTCGCGCTGACCACGACCCACCGGCACCAGCGCGTCCAGCGCCTTGATGCCCGTCTGCAGGGGCTCGTGCACGCTCTTGCGGGACACGATGCCGGGCGCCTTCACTTCCAGGCGGCGCGTCTCGGTGGCGGCGATGGGGCCCTTGCCGTCCAGCGGCTTGCCGAGCGGGTCCACCACGCGGCCGAGCAGCTCCTTGCCCACCGGCACGGAGGCAATCTGCTGGGTGCGCTTGACCGTGTCACCCTCGCGGATGGCCTGGAAGTCACCCATGATGGCGACGCCGACGTTGTCCTCTTCCAGGTTGAGGACGAGGCCCTGCACGCCGTTGGCGAACTCCACGAGCTCACCGGCGAGCGCGCCCTCGAGGCCGTAGATGCGCGCGATACCGTCACCGACGGACAGCACGGTACCCGTCTCAGCGACGGTGACCTTCTTCCCGTAGTCCTTGATCTGCTCCCGGATGATTCTGCTGATCTCGTCGGCGCGGATTTCCATGAGCGTATGCGTCCTTGCGCAGGGGCGGCCGACGTGGAGCAGGCCGCCGAAACCTTGAAGTCGGGGCCCCTTACCACGCACACCCACCCGCTGCAATGCGGTCCGCGCCACCCGCCACGGGGGCGGAGAGGACGCCCGTTCAGGAGTGGGACAGGCGGCTGCGCAAAGGCGCTCAAGGGGGTGGGCCAGAATCGTGCCTGGCTACTCTGGTGCATCAGCCTCCGTTGAGGCGGCGCCAGGCGCGGAGGCCTTCAATGCCCCGGCCCCTCGCGGGGCAGCCAGGCGGTGAAACTCATGCCGCCCCCGGAGCAGGACTCCACCGCCAGCTTCCCGCCGTGGGCCACGGCGATCTGCCTGGCGATGTAGAGCCCCAGGCCCAGGCCCTCTGGCGTGGCGCTGCGCTCCCTGCGGAAGGGCTCGAAGAGGGAGGAGCGCTCCTCCGCCGCCACCGTGAGTCTGGGACTCTGCACACACAGCGTGACGCCGCCCACCGCGCCCACCGCGCGCAGGGTGACCGGCGAATCCTCGGCCCCTTGATGGAGCACGCTGCCCAGGAGGTTGTCGGCCAGTTGCGCCAGCCGGTGGGTATCCCAGTGTCCGCGCAGGTCGCCTTCCGTCTCCAGGTGGAGGGTTCGCCCGGGATGCTCACGGCGGCGCTCCTCCACGACGCGCGTCACCACCGCGTCCAGCACGGCGGGCTCTGGCCGCAGCGCCAGTCCGCCCGCCAGCCGCGTGCGGGTGAAGTCCATCAACTCCTGGAGCATCCGCTCCATGCGCCGGGCGGACCGGGCCACCTGGCTCACCAGGGTCCGCTGCGGCTCCTCCAGCCCGTCCAGCCGCTGCAGGGAGCGCGTGCCCTCCCGCAGTGATTGCAGGGGCGCTCGCAGCTCCGCGTCTACGGCGCCCAGCATCTGGTGCCGGAACTGCTCGGTGTTCGCGGAGAGCTCCTCCGCGGCCTTGCGGCTGCTGATGTCCCAGACGGCGACCAACCGCACCTGCCGGCCTTCCCACGTCACGTAGCGCCCCAGCACCTCCAGGGGCAGCCGCTGGCCATCCCGGCGGAGGACGACCACCTCGTAGGGGGCCTCCAGCCCGCGGCTGAGCACCAGCCCCACCTGCGAGCGGAACTCCGGGGCGACGTAGTCCGCCAGGTGCCGGCCGATCATCTCTGAGGGTGACGCGTAGCCGAGCAGCTGCGACATCGCGCGGTTGGCGTCCATCACGATGCCGTTGTCATGCAGGAAGTGCCCGTCGCAGGCCACGTCCGCCAGGCTGCGCATGTGAGACTCCCGCGCGCGCAGCCGCTGCTCCTCGAGGAAGCGCTCCGTCTCATCGCGCACCCACAATGCCACCCCCGCCAGCGCGCCGCCCTGCAGCGCCGGGGACAGACCCACCCGCAGGTGCCGCTCACCCGCGGCGGGGGCCAGCACGCCCCGCACAGGGGTATCCGTGACGTCCTCTCCGGAGAGTGCCCGGGCCAGCAGCGGTGACAGCGCCTGCGCCACCTGCGGCCACAGCTCCGCGAGAGGACGGCCCACGTGCGCGCGCGGCTCCAGGCCGGACAGCGCCGCCAGCGTGGCATTCACCCACACCGGACGCAGCTCCCGGTCCAGCAGGGCCACCCCACAACCCGCCGCGCTCAGGAGGGCCCCCAGAAAGGGCCGAGCCTCCTCGGGCGCCGCCAGCGTGGACGGACCTTCGGAATACCGGTGGAGTAGGGACTGCGACATGGTCAGGTCGTCCAGGCGGCGCGGGGCTGTCCCGCACCACCTGCGAGTATACCGCTGTCAGGGCCCGCTGGAAATACCGGTTAGCCCTGGACTGCGGGGTGATGAAGACGACCTGGAACGTTGGTTGCCCGGCGAGCGGGCGGACTTCAGCGCTGCTTCAATTCGCGGCGCATCTCTTCGAGCTGGGTCCGGATGCTGCCGTCGTAGAGGATGCTGCCCACCTGGGCGGAGACACCACCCAACAGGCTGGGGTCCACGCGCGTCTCCAGAAGGACGTTGCGCTGGGTCAGCTGCTGCAGGGTCTGCTGGAGCTGGGCAAGGGCGTCGGCCGGAAGCGGCGCGGCGCTGGTGACGTGGCCCCGGACGCGGCCGGCACGGGCGTCAGCCATGTCGCGGAAGAGGCGGGCGATGTCCGCCAGGTAGCCCAGGCGGTTGCGGTCCACCAGCAGGCGGAGGGTGTTGGCCAGCGTGGCCTCCACGCCGCCGGGGATGGCCTGCATCACCGACTCCACCACCCGCAGGCGTTGCTCACGGGTGTAGGCGGGGTTGACGAGCACATCCGTCAGCTCGGCGTTCTTCGCGATGACGTCGGCGAAGGCGGTGAGCTGCTCGGCGACGGCGTCAGTGCGGCCCGCCTCCGAAGCGACATCGAGGAGGGCGCGGGCGTAGCGGCGGGCGATCGACACGTTCACCATGGCGGTCGCGCCCTTAGCACGGGGATTTCCCCCGAGCAACGTCCCTGGCATCGCGAAGCCCTGTCACCGGGGGCACGCTTGCTGGCCCGGGCCGTGGCATGGGGAAGCGCTGCTTATTGGCAGGCAGGTGAGGGAAGAGGGCTTGGCGAGCTGGCGCGAACACCCGTAGGGTGGTGTCCTCTCGGCCCCCCATGCATGACCTCGTCATCGGCATCGACCTGGGTACTACCAACAGCGCCGTGGCGACCGTGGAAGACGGACGCCCGCGCATGATTCCCCCGCGCGCGGGTGGCCGGTTGACGCCGTCCACGCTGGGCGTGAACAAAGCTGGCGAGCGCGTGGTGGGCGTCGCGGCACAATCCCTGGGCGAGGAGCACCCGGACTCCGTGGTGTGGGCCACCAAGCGTTTCCTGGGGCGCCGCTACACGCCGGAGCTGGTTCAGGAGGCGAAGGCGCTGGTGCCGTATCCGCTGGTGGCCGGGCCCTCTGGCGACGTGCGCGTGCGGCTCGCCGGGCGGGTGATGCCCGTCACGCAGGTGTCCGCGATGATTCTGGGCGAGCTGGCCCTGGACGCGCAGGCGCACTTCGGCCGCCCCGTTACCAAGTGTGTCATCACGGTTCCGGCCAACTTCGACGACAACCAGCGGCAGGCCACGCGCGAGGCGGCCAGCATCGCCGGGCTGGACGTGGTGCGGCTGGTGAACGAGCCCACCGCCGCGGCGCTGGCGTATGGCCTGTCACGCGGCTTCGAAGGCAACGCGCTGGTGTTCGACCTGGGCGGTGGCACCTTCGATGTGTCCATCCTCGAGGTGAAGTCCGGTGTCTTCGAGGTGCGCGCCACCGGCGGCGATCCGCGGCTGGGTGGCGAGGACTTCGACCAGCGCATCGTCCAGTGGCTCCTGGCGCAGGTGGACGATGAGCTGCGGCACGTGGTGTCGCAGGACGCGCAGAGCCTGCGCCGGCTGAAGGTGGCCGCCGAGTCCGCCAAGCGCGAGCTCACCGAGAAGGAAGAGGCGTCCATCTACGTCGCCGGGTTGGGCGACCACTCGGCGCCCGGCAAGCGGATGGCGGAGCTGGAGACGGTGCTGACGCGCTCCTTCTTCGAAACGCTGTCCGAGCCGCTGTCGCGCCGCTGCCTCGATGTCTGCGAGTCGGTGATGCGCGAGGCGAAGATGGACCCCCACGCGGTGGACGTGGTGCTGCTGGTGGGCGGCATGACGCGCGTGCCGCTGGTGCGGCGGTTGGTGGCGGACTTTTTCGGCCGCGCGCCCTCCACGGACGTGCACCCGGAGGAGGCCGTCGCGCTGGGCGCTGCGGTGCAGGCCGACGAGCTCGTCCGCCAGTCCGGTCAGGCGCTGCTGCTGGACGTCGCCGCCCAGAGCCTGGGCGTGGGCGTCATGGGTGGGCGCGTGAAGCGGCTCATCCCGAAGAACACCGGCGTGCCGGTGGTGGCGCGGGACATCTTCTATCCGGGCAGCTCCGGCCAGCAGGAAGCGCGCATCCCCGTGTATCAGGGCGAGAGCGAGTTCCAGGACGAGAACTACAAGCTGGGCGAGGTGGTGCTGAAGCGCCTCCACGTCGCCGCGCGCGGAGAGGTGCCGCTGGAGGTCGTCTTCGAGCTGTCCAGCGAGGCCATCCTGTCCGTCAAGGCCACGGACCTGACCTCGGGCAACATGGAGGCCGTGCGGCTGGAGGCCCGTGCGGGGCTGCCGCAGGGCGAGGCGGAGAAGCTGGGCGCGGAGCAGGCCCACTACGCGCGCTCGCAGGGCGTGGTGGACGCGAAGCGCGCGGAGGAGCTGTTCCGCAAGCTGCTGGAGCGCGGGGAGAAGCTGGCGCGGTTGCTCCAGCGCAGCGCGCAGGAGAACCCCAGCCCGGAGGCGCAGGCCACCCTGGGCACGGTGCAGCGTCTGTTGGATGGTGGCCGCTCTGCCCTCGACAGCGGCAACGCGGCGCAGTGCGCCACCATTGCCAAGCAGCTCACGCGGTTGTTGTCCGGTCGCCAGGAGCCTCGCGCCTGAGCGTCCATCCCCGAACGATGGCCCCGGGCGCCGGTGGCCTTGGCACCCCTTTCCACCTATCCGTGAACGTATGAGCCCTCCTCCCAACGCGCGTGACACCGTGTTCGTGGTGGATGACTCCCGTACCGCCCGGGAGGTGGTGCGCCTGCACCTGACACGGCTGGGCTGCGAGGCGGTGGCGCTGGAGGGCGGCGAGGCGTGCATGGCCGAGCTGGCCCGGCGCACCCCGGCGCTCATCCTGTTGGACCTGCGCATGGAGCGCATGCAGGGGGACGAGGTGTGCCGGCTGGTGAAGGCACACGCCGCGGGGCGCAACGTGCCCGTCATCATGTTCACCTCCGGCGGCGAGCCCCACGAGGTGATGCACTGCTGGCGCGCGGGCGCCGACGACTTCCTGCCCAAGCCGGTGGCGCTGGGCGCCCTGGAGGCGAAGCTGGCCGCGGTGCGCCAGGCCCGGGAGCGTGTCCGCGAGGGCCCGCCGCGTGGGCGCCGGGTGCTGCTGGTGGAGGGCGGCCGTTTCCTGCACACCTTCCTGGGCGGCTCGTTGGAGCAGGAGGGCCTCCACGTCCTCTACGCCCGGGACATGGGGGACGCGGCGAACCTGGCGGCGGAGCACGGCGCGCAGTTGGATGGCTTCGTGGTGGACGTGTCGCGCACGCCGCGCGAGGCGCTGGCCCTGGCCACGAAGCTCCACGACGCGCACCCGCGCAAGCCGCTGGTGCTGCTGTCGCGCGCGGAGGAGTCGCAGGAGGTGCTCGCCCGGGCGCAGGCGCTGGGTGGCGCGCCGCTCCTGGAGAAGCGTCACATGGGTGCGGACGAGCTGCTCGGCTGCGTTCTGGGGCGACTGGTTCCGGGCCACGCCCCGCTGCGCGCCGCGGAGCGCGTGCCCTTCTTCACGGTGGTGGAGTTCACCACGCCCAACGGGGCAACGCTGTCGGGCTTCAGCCATGACGCGGGGCCGGGCGCGCTCTTCGTGCGCACCCTGACGCCGGCGCGCGAGGGCACCCGGCTGACGCTGAAGGTGTTGCTCGCGGGCCAGCGCGCGCCCTGCACCGCCGAGGCGACGGTGGCGTGGTCCAACCCGCCCCTGCCGCAGGGCGTCTTCCGGTCCTCGGTGGGCATGGGGCTGCGGCTGGAGCACATGGACCCGGTGCTCACCCAGCAGTTCGTCCGCTTCGTGCCCCGGGGTCTCGGTTTTCCGGCTCCAGGTTCGCCGCGCGCCTCAGGTTTCTGAGAGGCGAGGACGCCCGCAGCGGGTGGCGGGGCCTGGGTTTCCCAGGGGGCCAGTGCCCTGGCACGCCGGTGGCAGATGTCCCGGCCGCCGCTGGCGTGGCACCGGGGAGGCCGGGGGGCCGTCAGTGGGGCCGAAGTGCAACGGGAGGGTCGAATGCGGCAGTGGAAACGCTGGAGTTGGGCCGGAGTGGTGGCTGTCGTCGCGGTGGGATGTGACGAAGGCAACAAGCCGTTGTCCCCGGTCGACAACGAGCCCGTGCAGCAGGAGGCCCGGCTGGAGAGCTTCCCTGGCTGTGAGGCCCTGGAGCAGCACATCGAGGACACGGCGACGAAGCAGATGCGCGCGGCGCTGGAGAGCTACAAGCAGTACGCCTACGGAGGCGGCCATGGGGATGGGGGCGCGGCGCCGCCCATGACGGGCGCGCCGCAGGAGGACTCCTCCGGAGGCGGCGGCAGGCCCAACGACTACACGGGCACGAACAACCAGGTCGCCGGCGTGCACGAGGCCGACTTCGTGCAGAACGACGGCACGCGCATCTTCGTGCTGTCGGGCCCCCGGCTCTACATCCACCGTTCGTGGCCCGCGGAGCAGCTCACGCGGACGGCCGTGCTGGAGGTGGAGGGTTGGCCGCGCGAGATGCTGCTCGACGCCGAGCGCAACCGGCTGGTCATCACCTCGGAAGTAGCCGAGGACCGCCCCGGGACGGTGGCGGGGGGCCGCGGCACGGACGACATGCCAGTCGTCGACTGCGCCGGCTTCGGTTGTGGCCATGCGTACAGCAACACCGTGAAGGTGACGGTGGTGGACGTGGCGGACCTGGAGGCGCCTCGGGTGCTGGAGCAGGTCTACCTGCCCGGCGGCTACATCAGCGCCCGGCGCGTGGACAGCGCGGTGCGGCTGGTGTTCTCGGACGGGTTCCGCTGGCCGGCGGATGTGCGCTTCTATCCCGAGTACTCGCCGGGGTTCTTCGGTGACCGGTCCCGGCTGGTCGCGTCCATCGACGCGCTCATCAAGCAGAACGAGCAGCGCATCCGCGCGCAGTCGCTGGAGGATTGGCTGCCGAAGGGCCGGCGCGTGGCGGCGGACGGCGAGGTGAAGCCGCTCGCGTATGACTGCACGTCGTTCTACCGCGCCAACGGGCCCACCGGGCTGGGCCTGGTGTCGGTGCTGTCGCTGAACCTGGACGCGGAGGATTCGTCGCCCAGCCAGACCAGCGTGGTGGGCACGCCCGGCGAGGTGTACGCGTCCCATGAGGCGCTCTACGTGGCGTCTCGCCACTGGTGGTGGTGGCCGGAGCCCGGCCAGACGACGCACACGTACCTCCACAAGTTCGACATCCGCGACCCGGACCAGGCCACCTACGTGGGCAGCGGCACGGTGGAGGGATACATCGTCAACCAGTTCGCCATGGACGAGCGCGAGGGCGTGCTGCGGGTGGCCACCACCGTGGAGCTCCCACCGGAGAACCCGGGGACCGGGAACGGCGGGGACACCGTGTGGACGCCTCCGGAGACGGTCAACCGCGTGGTGACGCTGCATACGAGGGACGGGCACCTGAAGGAGCTGGGCCGCAGCGAGGACCTGGCCCGGGGTGAGCGCATCTTCAGCGCGCGCTTCATGGGCACGCGAGGCTACGTCGTCACCTTCCGGCAGGTGGACCCGCTCTTCACCTTCGACCTGAGCGACCCGGCGAACCCGCGCAAGGTGGGCGAGCTGAAGATTCCGGGCTTCTCCACGTACATCCACCCGCTGGGTGACACGCACCTGCTCACCTTCGGCGAGCACCGCAACGAGGACGGCACCTGGCAGGACCGCGCCCTCAAGCTGTCGCTCTTCGACGTGAGTGACCTGGCGCAGCCCCGGGAGACCTTCACGCACCAGCTGGGCTCGATGGGCAGCCACAGCGAGGCGCTCTACGAGCACAAGGCCTTCACCTACTTCCCCGCCAAGGGATTGCTGGCCCTGCCCTTCACGGACTGGGACTACAACGCCTACGACTACTGGTCCGGCTTCCGCAGCGAGCTGCGCGTCTTCCGCGTGGACACGGCCACGGGCTTCTCGCCAGTGGGCACCGTCTCCATGCGGGACATGTACCAGTCGTTCAACTTCCGGAACTGGAGCTGGTACTGGCAGCCGACGGTGCGCCGCAGCATCATGGCGGACGACTACGTCTACACCATCTCCGACGCGGGGCTGCGCGTGTCCCACGTGGACAGCCTTCAGACACCGCTGGTCACCGCGCCCTTCCATCCGCCCATGCTGCCGTAGCGCGGGCTTGCCCCCTGGGACGCCGGGTGTCCCAGGGGGACGTATCACGGGTGTGTGACCTGGCCTTCCTGTCAGGCGAGGGGGGCGTGGCACGTCGGACGTGGGCAGCGCATTCCCTGCCGGAAGGCGCTATAGGCGCACTCCCCATGTCCACCGCCGTGTTGCCAACGTCCTCCGTGAATTCTCCCCGCACCGAGCTCCGGGCGCTGGCCCGGCTTGCGGTTCCCATCGCCATCGCCCAGGGCGGGCAGGCGCTCATGGGGTTGGTGGATACGCTGGTGGTGGGCCGCGCGGGGACATCCGCGCTGGCGGCGGTGGGCCTGGGCAACGGCCTCTACTTCGCGGTCAGCTCCTTCGGCATGGGCTTGATGATGGGGTTCGACCCCATGATTTCCCAGGCCATTGGCGCACGGCAGTTCACCCGGGCGCGGGCGCTGTTGTGGCAGGGCGCGTGGATGGCGTTCTGCGCGGGGGTGATGCTGGCCACGCTGATGGCGCTGGCGCCGCGGCTGCTGCCGCTGGCGGGCATCAGTGAGACGGAGGCCGCGGGAGCCAGCCAGTACCTGATGTGGCGCGCACCCGGCATGCCGATGATGCTGATGTTCCTCACCATGCGCTCCTATCTCCAGGCCACCGCCTTCACGCGGCCGCTGGTGATCGCGACGGTGGTGGCCAACATCTTCAACCTGCTGGGCAACCTGGTGCTCGTCTTCGGTGGCGCCAATCTGCCGGCCTGGTTCGGCCCGCTGCGGTCGGTGCCGGCGCTGGGTGTGGCGGGCTCCGCGATGGCGACGTCGGCGAGCATCGGCATCGAGCTCCTCATCGCGGTGCTGTTCATTCGCAGCCGGAAGGTGGAAGGGGCGCGTGCCAGTCGTCTGCCGGTGTGGGCGGACCTCTCGCGCGCCATCCGGCTGGGCCTCCCCATTGGTCTGCACATCTGCGCGGAGGTCGGCGTGTTCGCGCTGGCGGGCGTGCTGGCGGCGGGGCTGGGGCCGGCGAGCGTGGGCGCGCACCAGATTGCCATCTCCTTCGCGAGCGTCTCCTTCACCGTGGCCATGGGCATTGGCAACGCGGGCAGCGTGCGGGTGGGCTGGGCGGTGGGCGCGCACAACACGCCGCAGGCGCGGCTCAGCGGCTTCATGGCCCTGGCGGGCGGCGCGGGCTTCATGGCGCTGAGCGGCCTGGTGTTCGCGCTGTTCCCTCACACGCTGGCGAAGCTGGCGGGGGCGCCCGCGGACGTGCTGCCGCTCCTGATTCCGCTGCTGATGGTGAGCGCCATCTTCCAGGTGTTCGACGGGGCGCAGGGCGTGGGCGCGGGCGTGCTGCGCGGCGCGGGCGACACGCGCTTCACCTTCCTGGCGAACATGGTGGGGCACTACGCCATTGGTCTGCCGGTGACGCTGCTGCTGGCCTTCAAGCTGGGCCTGGGCGTGGTGGGCATCTGGTGGGGCCTGTGCGCGGGCCTCATCAGCGTGGCGGTGGCGCTGGTGTGGCGCTTCAACCGGATGAGCGCGGGCACGCTGCGTCCGGTCGAAGCGTAGCGGCGCGCGGCGGCTACCAGGGCAGGTACTGCTGAATCATCTGCCGCCACACGGGCCAGTCGTGCGTGCCGCCCTGCCACACGGCCAGGTGGTTGCCGATGTCCTTCTTCCAAAGCAGGTTGGAGAGGTGCTCGTTGGAGGGGCGGCAGAAGTCGTGCTCCCCCACCGCCAGCACCATCTCCACACGCTGGAGGGCGGAGAGCTGCGCGGGGTCCGTGAGGTTCGGCAGCCACTCTGTGCACGAATGGAAGTAGACGTCCGCGTCGTGGTGTCCGTCGAGGAACTCGTTCGTCTCGAACTTGCCGCCCATGGACAGCAGGCGCCGGAAGACGTGCGGGTGCCGCAGGCCGACGTTGTACGCGTGGAAGCCGCCGAAGCTGCACCCGGCCAGGGTGAGGCGCCCGCCGGTGCTGCGGCTCTTGAGCAGGGGCACCACCTCGTGGAGGAGGTACTCCTCCCACTGCTGGTGGCGCCGGACGCGGTCCGCCGGGTGGATGGCGGTGTTGAACCAGGACTCCTCGTCCACTGAGTCCGGGCACACCACGATGTACCGGCCGGACTGGACGCGGTCGGCGATGGCGCCGATGAGGCCGAAGTCCTCGGCCTGGAAGAAGCGGCCCTTGCTGGTCGGCAGCAGGAGCACCGGCTCGCCCGAGTGGCCGAAGATGAGCAGCTCCATGTCGCGGTGCAGTCGCTCGCTGTACCAGCGGTGGTATTCGCGGTTCATGGCGCGCAATTTAATCGCAATGCGTCAAAGGCCGCGACTGGAGTGCGATGGCCGCCCGCCGGACTGCCGGGAGTGAACACCTGGGCGGATGTCTGACTTTGCCGAGTCGGCGGTTACCCGCCTGGGTATCCGTTGTGGCTCCCACTGACGGTGTCGAGCTTTGAACGCGAGGCGTCCAGGCCAATGGTGCGCGTGCATTGCCAGGGCAAGGTGACGGCGCAGCGGCGCTGAGCGCTTCATCGTTTGGCACGTCGTGGTGGATTCAGCCGTCTGGCACCCATGGGTTGCTGCCTGTGTGGCCAGAAGCCTGCCCGCATTCCTCGTGCTTGGGCATACCACCCCAGGGGGAGCGCGCGTTCCGGGCTTTCGTAGGACAAGTCATCTTGTGCCGGTCACCAGACGGAAACGAGAATGCATGCGCACGTGCTCGCTTGTGCGGCCAGACACGTGGGCGGTGGGGGGAGTGCCATGAAGAAGGACCTCGGGCTTCCGGAGCAGCCCGCCGTGCCACGCGTGGTCACGGCGGAGCCATTGGCTCACGTTGCAGAAGACGGCCGGGCTCATCTGCTGCGCGAGCACTTGGAGGCCGTGGGGCAGTGGGCCGCGATGCTGGCGCCGCGAGAGGATTTGCGTGCGCCGGCCCTGGTCACCGGGCGCTGGCATGACCTGGGCAAGTACACCCGGGACTTCCAGATACGCATCCGCAAGGAGAACGGCTTCGAGGCTCACTTGGAGAAAGAGGGGGCGCTGGAGCGAGACCACTCGACGGCCGGTGCGCTCTGGTCGCTGAGCCGGGACCGGCATCTGATGCCGCTGGCATTCGCGATAGCCGGGCACCACTCAGGCTTGCCCGACGCGTCGAACCTCCGGAACCGCGTGGGGCGCACGGAGAAGCAGGCGTTGCTCTCCGATGCGCGGGCTCGTTGTGACGCACCCGCTTTGCTGGACGGACCGTTGGGCTTCTCTCCGGAGGCGCTCGACAAGCTCGAACCACGGCAAGTGGAGCTCTGGACGCGGATGCTCTTCTCCGTCCTCTGTGACGCGGACTTCCTGGACACCGAAGCCTTCTTCGATGCGAACAGGAGCGCGGCCCGCGAGGTGCCGGTGTCGTTGTCGCAGCTCGCCGAGCGTCTCCGCGGCTTCCTGCGGGAGAAGCAGCGTAGGGCCCCGGACACGGAGGTGAACCGGGTGCGCCGCGAGGTGCTCACCGCCGCCGTGGAGGCCGCGGTGCAGCGCCCCGGTGTCTTCAGCCTCACGGTACCCACGGGGGGAGGGAAGACGCTGACGTCCATGGCCTTCGCGCTCGAACATGCGCGGACGCAGGGGCTTCAGCGCGTCATCGTCGCCATCCCCTACACCTCCATCATCGAGCAGAGCGCGGAGGCGTACCGCCAGGCCTTCCAGGGGCTGGAGCACGCCGTCATCGAGCACCACTCCGCTGTCGACCCGGACCGGGAGACGCCGCTCAACCGCGTGGCCAGTGAGAACTGGGACGCGCCCATCATCGTTACCACCACGGTGCAGCTTCTGGAGAGCCTCTTCGCCCGCCGCCCGTCGGCGTGCCGCAAGCTGCACCGCGTGGCCCGGAGCGTCATCGTGCTCGACGAGGCACAGACGCTGCCCGCCTCGCTCCTGGAGCCCATCCTGGATGGCTTGGGCGCGTTGGTGAGGGACTACGGCTGCTCCGTGGTCATCTGTACCGCCACGCAGCCGGCGCTGGGACGCCGCCCGGACTTCCAGGAGGGCCTGCCGGAGGTGCGTGAAATCGTCCCGGCCTCGGTGCGCGCCTTCGAGCGGCTACGCCGTGTGCGCGTGCGCTGGCCCTCGTCAGGGCGGAAGCTCCCCTATGCCGAGCTGGCCGACGCCGTGGCGGCCGAGCGGGACGTGCTCGCGGTGGTCCACTTGCGGGCCGACGCGCGGCGGCTCTGCGAACTCGTGGATGAACGGCTGGGGCATGAAGAGACGCTGCACCTGTCCGCGTTGATGTGCCCGGAGCATCGCTCCCAGGTGCTCGCGGACATCAAGGCCCGAAAACGAAGAAGGGAGCCTGTGCGGTTGGTGGCCACCCAACTCGTCGAGGCGGGCGTGGACCTGGACTTCGGCGTCGTCTACCGAGGACTGGGAGGCCTGGACGCGCTGGCTCAGGCCGCTGGCCGGTGCAACCGGGAGGGGCTGATGGAGGGCCTGGGCGAGCTGCGCGTCTATGAGCCTGAGACGCAGCCACCCAGGGGCGTTCCTCGCGCCGCCCAGGACGTCACACGCGGCCTGCTGGAGCAGTCACCGGACCTGGACTTGTTCGCGCCCGAGAGCTTCCAGCGCTACTTCGCCAGGCTCTACGCCACGCGCCACCGGGATGAGAAGGGTATTCAGGCGCTGCGCGCGAAGTTCCAGTTCGAAGAGGTGTCCAAGGCGTTCAAGCTCGTCGAGGACGACTGGAGCGCTTCGGTGGTGGTGCCCTACGTGGGCCATGCGCCGCTGGTGAATGCGCTGCGTGAGCGAGGCCCTTCGCGAGAGCGGCTGCGCGCGCTGCAACGCTTCACGGTGACGGTGCCCCGCAAGCTCCGGGACGACTGGCTGGCGCGCGAGCTGGCGCGGCTCGCTGCCGAGACGGTGGCGTACCTGGGGCCGGAGCACACGTCCGCGTACCACAAGCGCTTCGGCCTGCTTCCGGACCACGTCGGCATCTTCGACCCGTCCTTCCTCATTCCCGCTTGAGACCCGCTTCAAGAGGTGTGGATGACATCAACGCCAGGCAGAAGTTTTCGCGTGAGGGCGCGGGGACCCGTGGCCTGTTTCACGCGGCCCGAGATGAAGGCCGAGCGCGTCAGCTACGAGGTGATGACGCCCTCAGCGGCACGTGGGGTGCTGGAGGCCATCCTGTGGAAGCCGGCCATTCGTTGGCACGTCCACGAAATCGCCGTGCTCGCGCCGGTGCGGTGGACCAGCTTCCGCCGTAACGAGGTCAACAGCCGGGCCACTGTGGGGAAGTTCGACTACGCGGCGGACGAGGACCGGGCCCAGCGCAACACGGTGGCGCTGCGAGACGTGGACTACGTCATCACCGCGTCCTTCGCCCTGGTGCCGGGCAAGGCGGGGCCCGATGACAACGTGCGCAAGTTCGAGGACATGTTCGAGCGGCGTCTGGAGCGAGGCCAGTTCTTCCATGCGCCCTACCTGGGATGCCGTGAGTTCGCGGCGCGCGTCGAGCCCGCGGAGGACGTCCTGTTGCCGCATGAGTCAGGCCAGGGGCGGAGGCCGCTGGGCCTCATGTTCTACGACTTCGTCTTCGACATTCCTGGAGAGCCGGTGCGCCCTGAGTTCTTCCAGGCGTTCCTGGAGGACGGCGTGCTGCGTGTGCCGCCTCGGGCGCAGGTGCTGGGGGGAGGCGTTCCATGATGCTGACGGCGCTGAATGACTTCGCGCGCGAGCGAGGGCTCACGGATGACCCTCTGTACGAGGTCAAGCCCGTGGACTTCTTCATTCGCATCAGCGCGAAGGGGAAGTTCATCAAGCTGGAGTCCCTGGCGAGGGAAGACGGGAGAGGCAATGCGATGCCAATCCCCAGGTTGCCGCAGCGCTCGGTGAACATCGCGGCGGGCTTCTTCGCGGACAACTCGAAGTACGTCCTCGCCTACGAGAAGGACGCGCCCAAGGCGAAGGCAGGCGGCGTGGAGAAGCGCCTGGCCCGGTTGGAAGCCTTCTTGAAACCGGTGCGCGAGGTCGTCGCGGAGACGAAGGACGCGGAGGCCCGGGCCGTGGAGTCCTTCCTGGACAGCGAGGCCGAGCGGAGCAAGGCGCTGGCGGACAGGGGGGCCGAGGAGTGGACGGGCTCCGAGATGCTCGCATTCGTCGTTGGTGAGGCCACGACGCCCGTGCACCAGAACCCCGCCATCCGTGCCTGCTGGGAGCGTCGCGCGGGTGCGCAGCGCGCGTTGGGTCGGAGGGCGTTGTGTCTGGTGACGGGCCGCGAGGGCGTGGTGGCCGTCACGCACCCCAAGTTGAAGAACGTCCCCGAGGCCCAGCCGTCCGGGGCGTCGCTGGTGTCCTTCAACGCGCCCGCGTTTTCGTCGCATGGTTTGGAGCAGGGGGAGAACGCGCCCATCTCTCAGGAGGCGTCGCTGGGCTACGTGCTGGCCCTCAACGACATGCTGCGGAGGACGGAGCAGCGCCGTTTTCGTCAAGGCATTCAGTTGGCGGATGGCTCGGTGATGGTGTTCTGGACGCGCGCCTCTCCTTCGGAAGAGAGCTTCCTGCTGTCTCTCCTGGACCCGACGGAGGATGACCTCAAGCGCTTCGTTGAGTCTCCGCGCAAGGGCGTCGAGCCAGGAGAACTGGATGACCGCGCCTTCTACGCCGTGACGCTGGCGGGGAACGCGGGCCGTGTCGCAGTGCGTGATTGGTTCGAGTCTCGCGTGGGCGAGGTGAAGCAGAACATCCGGCGCTATTTCGACGACCTGCGCATGGGCGACGCGCCCGCGGGGCCGATCCCCGTCTATCGCCTGCTCAAGGCCGTGGAGGCGCCCTCGGGACGGGGCCTGACGCCGGACATCGCCGCACGGATGCTGGGGGCGGCGTTGCGAGGTCAGCCCTTCCCTCGCCAGCTCCTGGTGGCCGCGCTGGACCGGCTGCGGTTGCCGCCCGCTGACGGCGGGGTCGAGCGCGAGCAGCTCCGGCTCCGCGTCGCGCTCATCAAGGCGTACCTGTTGCGAGATCGAAATCGTGGATCCACTCCCCTGGAGGTCACCGTGTCATTGGACAAGGACAATCCTTCGCAGCCCTATGTGCTCGGCCGCCTCTTCGCTGTGCTGGAGCGGCTGCAGGGCGTGGCGCTGAAGGACCTCAACGCCACCATCCGCGACCGCTACTTCGGCGCCGCGTCTCGAAACCCCGTCACCGTCTTCCCCCGGCTGATTCAGCTCTCCGTTCACCACGCCTCCAAGGCGGGGGAGAACGGCAGGTGGCTGGAGCGGACGAAGGGGGAGGTGATGGCCCTGCTGCCTTCCAAGGACCCATTTCCGCCTGTGTTCCAGCCCGAGCAGCAGGGCCTCTTCGCCGTGGGTTACTACCACCAGCGCGAAGCGTTCTTCACGAAGCGCGAGGCCGCCGCGGCTCCGGCTGATTCGACAGCGTCCTCCACGTGAGCCTTCACCGCCTCCAAACCCATTCCAGAGAAAGCGCCATGACCGACCTCAAGCAACGCCATGACTTCGTGCTGTTCTTCGACGTGTTAGATGGAAACCCCAACGGAGATCCCGACGCCGGCAACCTGCCCCGCATTGATGCGGAGACGGGCCATGGGCTGGTGACGGACGTGAGCCTCAAGCGCAAGGTGCGAAACTTCGTCCTGCTCACGCAGGAGGGAAAGCCCGGGCTGGACATCTTCGTCAAGGAGAAGGCCATCCTGAACAACCGCATCGCGGATGGATACAAGAGCCTGGGCATCGACCTGAACGAGAAACCCGCTCGCGCGGAGGATGGCAAGAAGCGCAACGACAAGGGCAGGGCCCAGGGCTCCGAGGTGGAGAAGGGCCGCGCGTGGATGTGCAAGACGTTCTTCGATGTCCGCACATTTGGCGCGGTGATGTCCACGGGGCCCAATGCGGGGCAGGTGCGTGGGCCGGTGCAGCTCACCTTCGCCCGCTCGGTGGACCCTATCGTTTCGCAAGAGCATTCCATCACCCGCATGGCGGTGGCGACTGAGGACGAAGCGGAAAAGCAGGGCGGTGACAACCGCACCATGGGCCGGAAGAACACCGTGCCCTATGGGCTCTACCGGGCCCACGGCTTCGTCTCGCCGCACCTGGCGAAGCAGACGGGGTTTGGCACGGCGGACCTGGAGCTGCTCTTCCAGTCCTTCACGCACATGTTCGAGCTGGACCGCAGCGCCGCGCGGGGGCTGATGTCCATGCGGAAGGTGGTTGTGTTCAAACATGGCTCGGAGCTCGGCAACGCGCCGGCCCACGCGCTGTTCGACCGCGTCCTTGCGGTGCGCGCCCAGCCGGAGAAGCCAGCTCGAAGCTTCTCCGACTACGAGGTCCGTGTGGACAAGGCAGGGCTGCCCCAGGGCATCGAGGTGCTGGAGCTGGTGGGATGAGCACGGACCGCGAGACGTGGGTGGCGCTGTCGGCGCTCCAGCACCTGCTGTACTGCGAGCGGCAGGCGGCGCTCATCCACGTCGAGCGGCAATGGCGCGAGGACGTCAACACCGCCTCCGGCAGACTGCTGCACGAGCGCGTGGACCTGCCGGGACATGACGCGCGGCTGGGACGGCGGGTGGAGCGGGCCGTGTTGCTGGGCTCGCAGCGGCTGCGCGTGTCCGGGCGCGCGGACATGGTCGAGTACCAGCGGGACGCGAAGGGGGCGGGCTGGCGGCCCTTCCCGGTGGAGGTGAAGCGCGGCCGGCGCAAGGCGGGTGAGGCGGACCGCGTGCAACTCTGCGCGCAGGCGCTGTGCCTGGAGGAGATGCACGGCGTGGATGTCCCGGAAGGGGCGCTCTTCTACGGTGTGGAGCACAAGCGTGCCGCGGTGCGCTTCGACGCGGAGCTGCGCCAGCGGACCGAGGACGCCATCGCGCGCATGCACGAGGTGCTGCGCCGGCAGGAGGTCCCTGTCGTGGCGCGCGCGCCCCGATGTGACAAGTGCTCGCTGGAGCCGCTGTGCCTCCCTGGAGTGACGGCGGGGCAGCGGAGCGCTCAGGACTTCCTGATGCAGTGGATGGCCCTGGACGGCTGAGCGGAGGAACGCATGACGACTGCGCTGAACACGCTGTTCATCACCGCGGAAGGGACTCGCCTGAACAAGGAAGGCGAGTGCGTGGTGGTGACGGTTCAAGACCAGAAGAAGGCGGAGGTTCCCTTGCGGCACCTGCGCTCGGTGGTGTGCCTGACGCGCGCGTGGCTGACGCCGGAGTTGATGGAGAGCTGCCTGGAGGCGGGCATCCATGTCTCCTTCTTCGGGATGACGGGGCGCTTCCTGGCGAGGGTGGAGGGCGTGCCGGGCGGCAACGTCTTGTTGCGGCGGCAGCAGTATCGGGCGGCGGATGATATCGCTCGCTCGGTGGCCATCTCCCGGGCGCTGGTGGTGGGGAAGCTCGGGAATGCGCGGCAGTTTGTGTTGCATGCGCGGCGTGACGCGGCGCCCGAGCGACAGGAGGCCCTGTCGGAGACGGCGCGGCGGCTGTCGGAGCACCTGCGCGCGCTGACCCGCGTGGAGGACTTGGTGCAGGTGCGAGGGCTGGAAGGCATCGCGGCGCGCGACTACTTCGAGTCCTTTCCCGCGCTGCTGAAGAAGAGTGCCCAGGGCTTCGAGTTCGATGGCCGCAACCGCCGGCCTCCGAGGAATCCGCTGAACGCGATGCTCTCGTTTGGCTATGCGTTGCTGGCGCAGGATTGCGCGGGAGCGCTCACGGGTGTTGGGCTCGACCCCGCCGTGGGGTTCCTGCATGAGGACCGCCCTGGGCGCCTGTCGCTGGCGCTGGATTTGATGGAGGAGTTCCGTGCGCCGGTGGTGGACCGGCTCGTCTTCTCGCTGGTGAACCGGGGGCAACTGAAGCCCGGGGACTTCCGCACGGAGTCGGCGGGGGCCGTGTTGCTGAAGGACGATGCGCGCAAGACGTTCCTCGTGGCGTACCAGGAGGCGAAGCAGGTGGGGGTGCGGCACGCGTTCCTGGGGCAGGAGACGACCTGGGGCATGGCGCCTCACCTGCAAGCGTTGCTGTTGGCACGCCATCTCCGAGGGGAGCTGGACGGCTACCCTCCCTTCGCGATGCGCTGATGCGTAGATTGACCGTGCTGATTTGTTACGACGTGCGGGTGTCGGACCCACAGGGGCCTCGGCGCCTGCGCAAGATTGCGCGGGCTTGCAGAGACCATGGCGTGCGAGTGCAATACTCCGTCTTCGAGTGTGTCCTGGAGCCCAAGGACTGGGTCGTCCTGCGCGCCCGCCTGCTCGGCGCATTCGATTCGGAATGCGACAGCCTGCGCTTCTACTTCCTGTCGGAGGACGATGCCCGGAAGACGGAGCATCATGGCGCCAGAGCACCCTTGGACGTCGAGGGGCCGCTGGTCCTGTAGGCCTCCGCGAACCCGTCCCGGTGTACGCTCCGCCGAGGGTTCGCGCTCATTGAAATCCCGAATAGAATCATGGAGTTGGGTGAGTGGGCGTCAGGAACGGCGAGGCGCTTTCGTGGCCCCGCGGGCCGGTTCGCGAAGTTCGGCCGGATTCCGTAGTCAGAACGGTATGTTGGAAGGGCAGAGTCGCTCCTCGTGAACGAGGGGAGCGTGGGTTGAAACGGGCCCGAACACGCGGCGAGAGCCAGCGCCATCGTCGCTCCTCGTGAACGAGGGGAGCGTGGGTTGAAACGCTGGCACACGGGCGAGCCGGAACAGCTCCAGCGTCGCTCCTCGTGAACGAGGGGAGCGTGGGTTGAAACCGGATGGTCCACAGGACCACCTGGCGATCATCGTGTCGCTCCTCGTGAACGAGGGGAGCGTGGGTTGAAACCGAAGGGTTGAAGGCCACGAGTGCGAGTGGCAGGGTCGCTCCTCGTGAACGAGGGGAGCGTGGGTTGAAACCACGCAGGCCCAAGCGCAGCTCCATGCGCAGATCGCGGTCGCTCCTCGTGAACGAGGGGAGCGTGGGTTGAAACCGGGCAGGTGCTGTGGACCGCGTTGGTGGCTGTCGAGTCGCTCCTCGTGAACGAGGGGAGCGTGGGTTGAAACCAAGCTGTGACAGCGGTGTGACAGCGGATTCTGTCGCTCCTCGTGAACGAGGGGAGCGTGGGTTGAAACAACAACTACCTCGGGAACATGGATGGCACGGTCAAGTCGCTCCTCGTGAACGAGGGGAGCGTGGGTTGAAACGAGGAGGGGCTGCGCAGGGCCCTGAAGTCTGACGTCGCTCCTCGTGAACGAGGGGAGCGTGGGTTGAAACGCGTCCGGGCCCGCCTGGAGAACCACGGGGCATTGTCGCTCCTCGTGAACGCGGGGAGCGTGGGTTGAAACATCCCCTCCTGTCCCATCCTCCCCACCACCAGGTCGCTCCTCGTGAACGCGGGGAGCGTGGGTTGAAACAGCGAGCTGGGACTCCAACTCCCGAACGCGGGAGTCGCTCCTCGTGAACGCGGGGAGCGTGGGTTGAAACCAGCGCGGCCGTCTGCGCTGGTGCTCCGGAGGGCGTCGCTCCTCGTGAACGCGGGGAGCGTGGGTTGAAACCGTGCATATTCACCGGCACCCCATCTGTCCCCTTGTCGCTCCTCGTGAACGCGGGGAGCGTGGGTTGAAACCGTGCATATTC
Source organism: Myxococcus sp. CA005 (assembly GCF_006518205.1). Lineage (NCBI taxonomy): Bacteria > Pseudomonadati > Myxococcota > Myxococcia > Myxococcales > Myxococcaceae > Myxococcus > Myxococcus sp. CA005. Next base: position 87,711 of record NZ_SRLV01000010.1, read on the forward strand.
ACCGGCACCCCATCTGTCCCCTTGTCGCTCCTCGTGAACGCGGGGAGCGTGGGTTGAAACTGCACCGCCTCCTGCGAGGCTGCCGCGCAGCAGGTCGCTCCTCGTGAACGCGGGGAGCGTGGGTTGAAACTCCTCGCGAGTCGTAGCACCTGGGCGGCTCGCGCGGTCGCTCCTCGTGAACGCGGGGAGCGTGGGTTGAAACAGCACCCAGCGGATGCCCTGGGCGAGCTCCTCTTCGGTCGCTCCTCGTGAACGCGGGGAGCGTGGGTTGAAACATAGACGTCGTAGGACTGGGCGAGCGCGGGGGCGTCGCTCCTCGTGAACGCGGGGAGCGTGGGTTGAAACTTCGAGCCGTCGGTTGTGGGGGACCTGTTCGGGCGTCGCTCCTCGTGAACGCGGGGAGCGTGGGTTGAAACTTGATCGAGCAGCTCAACGGGAAGAGCACGATCGTCGCTCCTCGTGAACGCGGGGAGCGTGGGTTGAAACCGCCCCAGCTTGCAGGCCGAGGAGCCGCAGTGCGTCGCTCCTCGTGAACGCGGGGAGCGTGGGTTGAAACGGAGAGCAGATGCGCGGCTGGTCCCTCATGGTGGTCGCTCCTCGTGAACGCGGGGAGCGTGGGTTGAAACGCAATCTGACGGTGAAGCCTGGCGCCGAGCTCGTCGCTCCTCGTGAACGCGGGGAGCGTGGGTTGAAACCCATCCGAACCGACACCTACCACCTGACGTGCAAAGTCGCTCCTCGTGAACGCGGGGAGCGTGGGTTGAAACCTGATCGAGCAGCTCAACGGGAAGAGCACGATCGTCGCTCCTCGTGAACGCGGGGAGCGTGGGTTGAAACCGTCCCACGGCAAGCCCGTCCCAGTGGCGCGTAGTCGCTCCTCGTGAACGCGGGGAGCGTGGGTTGAAACTCCCCAGCAGAGGCTCTTGAGGCCGCCTACGTGGTCGCTCCTCGTGAACGCGGGGAGCGTGGGTTGAAACTCCACGTCGCTGGGCTTGGGCCAGCCCGGGAGCTGGTCGCTCCTCGTGAACGCGGGGAGCGTGAGTTGAAACGACGCAATCCGCGTCGATTCGTCCAAGAGGAGGGTCGCTCCTCGTGAACGCGGGGAGCGTGGGTTGAAACTGCACCACGGGGATGCCGAGCGCCGCCACCCGAGCGTCGCTCCTCGTGAACGCGGGGAGCGTGGGTTGAAACGGGACGGTCCACTTCTTCGAGCCCCAAGTCTACGGGTCGCTCCTCGTGAACGCGGGGAGCGTGGGTTGAAACATCGCCGTAGATGGTCGCCAGGGGCCCGGCGCAGTCGCTCCTCGTGAACGCGGGGAGCGTGGGTTGAAACTTGATGCCGACCCAGCAGACCGCGCAGCGCTCAGTCGCTCCTCGTGAACGCGGGGAGCGTGGGTTGAAACGAGTGGCCCGGGAGGGACGGCGTGGCTGACTGGGTCGCTCCTCGTGAACGCGGGGAGCGTGGGTTGAAACTCCAGCCCGCGCAGACGGCGGGCAACGTCCGCAGTCGCTCCTCGTGAACGCGGGGAGCGTGGGTTGAAACATGAGTCGCTGGCGCACCACATCCATGTCGCGCGGTCGCTCCTCGTGAACGCGGGGAGCGTGGGTTGAAACCCAGGGGTCGGAGCACACCCACGACAATCCAGCCGTCGCTCCTCGTGAACGCGGGGAGCGTGGGTTGAAACATGGAGCGCGGACAGGTTCAGCTTGAAGCCCTTGGTCGCTCCTCGTGAACGCGGGGAGCGTGGGTTGAAACTGAACCCGCCCACGGGCGTCTGCTGCTCGCCACACGCGCGTCGCTCCTCGTGAACGCGGGGAGCGTGGGTTGAAACCCGATTCCTGTCGCACTCCGATGGCCGATTCCGTGTCGCTCCTCGTGAACGCGGGGAGCGTGGGTTGAAACGTAAAGCGAGGACAACAGCGCCACCTGGATGCGGTCGCTCCTCGTGAACGCGGGGAGCGTGGGGTGAAACCGCGAAGATCGCCTGCTAGACGAAGGTTGCCGGGTCGCTCCTCGTGAACGCGGGGAGCGTGGGTTGAAACTGTCCGTCGACGTCGAGCGCTTCGAACGTCACGTTGTCGCTCCTCGTGAACGCGGGGAGCGTGGGTTGAAACAGCATTCACCCGGCTGCTGTCACGGTCGTGTGGAGTCGCTCCTCGTGAACGCGGGAAGCGTGGGTTGAAACTGGTCGCTGATGCTTGCGCCGAGCGCGGAGAACGTCGCTCCTCGTGAACGCGGGGAGCGTGGGCTGAAACACGTCCAGGTTGCTACGGTCGGTGATGGCGGCCTTTCGCTCCTCGTGAACGCGGGGAGCGTGGGTTGAAACTTGTAGACGAGGTATGCGGCGGCGGCGAGCGCAGTCGCTCCTCGTGAACGCGGGGAACGTGGGTTGAAACGTCGCAGATCACCAAGTCTGCTTCGGGCGGCTTCGTCGCTCCTCGTGAACGCGGGGAGCGTAGGTTGAAACTCATTCGCCTCGCCGGCCTTCTGGGCCTTGTCGTCGCTCCCCGTGAACGCGGGGAGCGTGGGTTGAAACATGATGCTCGTGGACAAGGACCCGGCCGCCAGCGGGTCGCTCCTCGTGAACGCGGGGAGCGTGGGTTGAAACGTCAGTGCGCACCGCAACGGCCTGGCGCCACAGCGTCGCTTCTCGTGAACGCGGGGAGCGTGGGTTGAAACCGTGCAGTCTCAAACCAGTCTTTGCCCGACCGGATAGTCACTCCTCGTGAACGCGAGGAGCGTGGGTTGAAACCTGAACGCCGCCGCCGGCGTGCTGTTTTCGAGGTGTCGCTCCTCGTGAACGCGGGGAATGTGGGTTGAAACTCACCCAGCAACGTGGGGGAGTACCGGAGGGGTCGCTCCTCATGAACGCGGGGAGCGTGGGTTGAAACACCGCTGACTCCGTGGACCTCGCGTACCTGGGCCAGTCGCTCCTCGTGAACGCGGGGAGCGTGGGTTGAAACCGCGAGGCGCACCGGGTGGTGGACGGGTGGGCGGTCGCTTCTCGTGAACGCGAGGAGCGTGGGTTGAAACCACCCAGAGCACTGGAGTCCCGGTGCCGCGTCCTGCTCGTTCCTCATGAACGCGAGTACTCTCTCTCTTCAACGGGTCCGAAAATTGGGGAGCAGATCACGAGGACTCGCTCATGCTCAGGCTCCAGAAGTCGCCGGGCATACCCAATCCACGGCACTTCTGGCTCGAGGTTTTCGGGGATGGCCGTTCCAAGCGCAACGGCTCGTCTCTATCCAAAGCGAACGCGGCCGACGCCCATCGGCTCACGATGCTGCTCATCGCCGCGCGCCGGTTGGACGAATACAAGGAAGATCACAGCGCCCTCCTCCCGTCGCACATGACCGGCAGGTGACGATGTTCGAATCCACCGTGGACGGTCGGCGCACGCGTCTGACGTTGGACAGCGACACGCCGCCCGACATCCTCCGCTTCATGCCGCAGGTGGCTGCCGCTTACGGCATCGAGCTTTGAGCACGAGGACCCCGGGCGCCCCAGGGTTGGAGGAACACCTCCGTCTCCTCCAGGATCAGCGGCAGTGACGCGGTGAGCTCGTGGCCATCGTCCACCTCCACCAGCCGGACGTGGCGCTTGCCCTCCGACCACTGGCGCGAGTTTTGGACGTCACAGGTGTCATCCTGACGGCCGTGGATGATGAGCGTCGGGACGCGCACGTCGGGCCAGCCACCGGTGCGGGCGTCCACTGCCTCCGCGTCGGCGATGAAGCCCGAATGGATGCGGACCTTGCGCTGCGTCGCGAAGTCGTCCGTCTCAATCCAGCCCGACGTCTGCCAATGCTGCCACGCCGCGTTCCCCATTCTCCGGCGCAGCTGCGGGACGACGCGGAAGGCGGGCGCCAGCAGCACCAGCGCACACACGCGGGCGTCCTGCTCCGCCACTCGGGCCGCAGTGAGGCCTCCCAGGCTGGAGCCGATGAGCACCACCCGCTCCTCGGGCCCGCCCATCGCGGCCAGCACCGTGTCCAGCATGGCGCTCAGGCGCAGTTGCTCCATGGAGGGGACGCGGAGGTTCAACCGCTCCACCGGAATGCCCTGGTCCGCGTAGTGCCGGGCCACGGCCACGCCCTTCTTCGAATCCGGACCCGAGGCGAAGCCGTGCAGGTACAGCCAGCGAGGACCCACGGCGGAAGGCGATGTCGTCGAAGTGCTCATGACAGGCCCACTCTAACGGGCGCGCGGGGCCGTGGCTTCAGATGCGCAACACCGGCCCGGCAATCACCGACTGCATGAGCTTGGCGCACTGGTTGAGCGCGTTGGACGTCAGCTTCACGTCACAGAACTGGAAGCCCGTGGAGACAGACACGCCCCAACGGTCGCTGAACCAGCCGTCCACGCCCACCCGGAAGGCCATGCTCGTGGTGTCGATGTTCTGCCGCAGCCAGGTGCCCACGTCGTCCGGCGTGAAGGTGCTCCCCCAGCTCTTCGACAGCCGCGCGCCCACCCACGGCGTGATGGGCTTGTCCTGGAAGAAGCGCAGCCGCGCCTCGATGCCCACCGCCCGGTAGTCGAGCTGTGAGCGCTCCAACCGCCCCTGCCGCATCGCGTCCGGGAACTGCTGGCCCCACGTCTCGGAGATTTCCGCCAGCACGCCCACCGACAATCCGGGTGGGGTCTCCAGGCCCAGGTATCCGTGCAGCGCCGGGCCCTTCGTGCGGAAGCTGCTCAAATGGTCCAGGGTGATGCCGGCGCCCAGCGATGCATAGCCATTCCAGCCTGTCGCCACCGCGTCCGTTCCCACACACAGCACGCCCACCACCGCCACCCACATCGACTGCTTTCTCATGCGTTGCAGTCTATGCCTGGAGGCCGCCGTGGGGGACTCCGAGTGCCGCTGCGTGTCATGAAATCATGCAGACACGCGTGCCTCGGTGTGGCCAGGCGCATCCCTGCGGACAGTCCAACTACTGCCGCCCTGTCGGAGGGAGGGGTGGGGTGGGGACCTGCATGCGCTTCCGGAGGGCAAGTCTGGAAGCTAGGGTGGTGTTCCATGTCCAGCACCTTCGAATCCGCCGCCTTCGCCGTTCGTGACGCACTCTCCAGTGCGGGCCGGGGCCTGGTCGAACGCGAGGCGATGGTGGAGCTCGTCGCGCTCTCCGCCGTGGCGGGGGAGCACCTGCTCGTCATCGGCCCGCCGGGCACCGCGAAGAGCGAGGCGGTGCGGCGCACCGCACGTGTCCTGGGCGGCTCATACTTCGAATACCTCCTGGGTCGCTTCACCGAGCCCTCCGAGCTCTTCGGCCCCGTGGACCTTCGCAAGCTGCGCGAGGGCATCGTCGAAACAGAGACCCAGGGCATGCTGCCCGAGGCCGAGGTCGCCTTCCTCGATGAGGTGTTCCTCGGCTCCACCGCCATCCTGAATACGCTGCTGGGCCTCCTCAATGAGCGCACCTTCCGGCGCGGCCACACCCGGATGCGCTGCCCCCTGCGCGTCTGTGTGGGCGCCTCCAATGCCTTGCCGGAAGACGAGTCGCTGGCCGCCTTCGCGGACCGCTTCCTCGCACGCATCTTCGTCGAGCCCGTGCCAGACCCGCGGCTGGAGGAATTGCTCGCGGGCGGCGCTTCACTGTGGGGGGACGCGGACGCGCAAGTCACCTCGCTGGAGTCCCTGGACGTGGTCGCCCAGGTCGCGCGTGAGGCGGACCTCTCCGGGGTGCGCCCTCATCTGGCGCATGCGCTGCGCACGTTGCGCGCCGCGGGCGTGGCCTTGTCCGACCGCCGCGCGGTGAAGGTCCAGAAGCTCATCGCCGCCGCCGCGGCGCTCGCGGGCCGGCGCACGCCAGGGACCGCGGACCTGTGGCCGCTCGTGTATGCCGTGCCGACGAAGGAGGCCCAGGCGCTCGCTCGGGACGTGCTGCGGGACGTGCTCGCCGGGACGGAGAACCCGGCCCTGCCGGCGGCGGCGCTGGAGGCCAGCGCGGGCCCCCTGGCGCGTGCGCGGCGCATCGCTTCCGCGGGGCAGGCGCTGCTGGCGGAGCGGCCCGTGGATGGCAATGGCGAGGCGCTCGCCGCGTGGCGGCTCAAGTTGGAGGGCGTGGCGCGAGAGATGGACGCGGGCTTCGCTCCCGAGTCGCTTCCCGATGACTTGAAGGTGCTTCGCGCGGAGGTGGCGGGTGTGCTCGCCTCCGGCGCTTCAGGGCTCGAGTCGTCCGAAACGGAGGTGGCGGTGTGAGCGCGCAGGGTTCCCGCGCTGTCTCCGCCACTGCCTGGACGCAGGCCCGCGAGTCTGAAGGCTCCGCGCATCGGTTTCCGGAGGCGCCGCCGCGGGGCCGGGGTGCGGTGGCTGACGCGCTGTGAGCGCAACGGGAAGAGACTCGCGGACGGGGGACGCGCTGGAGACGCGCGGCGAAGACGCCGCTCTCCTGCCCGTGCGGTGGCGTTCGCGCGCCGAGCCGCTGGAGCCGCTCGCCGTGGCAGGAGAAGGCCCCGTGGCGGTGGCGCTCGCGCGCCGGGTGCTCGCCGAGGACGACGCACGCCTTGCCAACTGGGAAGGCGTCGCGGGGCGGGGACTCCTGGTCCTCCTCGGGGCCTCGGCGTCGTTGCCATGGGTCGACGGCGCCGTGTACCTGGGGCGGGATGCCGCGGCGCCCTCGCTGTTGCTTCCCTGTGCGTTGGCGCCAGATGTGGCGGCTTCGCTGCTGGAGCGTGCGTTCGTGGTGCATGCGCACGGGGGTGGAGCGAAGTTGGCGGTGCTGCCCGCGTCCATGTGTCTCGTCCGCATGGACGCCGCGCGGCCCGTGTCGCGTGTCACGCTTCAGGCCTGGCTGGACACGGGGACGTCGGGGGACACGCCGTGAGCACGTTGCCTCATGCGTTACGCCCCTGGGCGTCGATCCTCGCGAAGTTCCCGCTGGAGGTGGCGCTGAACCTGGGCCCGCTGGTTGCCCGGTTGTCCGTGGCGCTGGGGCCGCTGCGGGCGCCCTCGGAGAGGGAGGGCGGTGAGCCTCAAGGGTATGACGGCCTGTCGCGAAGAGGCTCCTTCGACCGGCTGCTGGTGAGTGAATGGCTGTGGGCCATGGAGGCACCCGACGAACTGGTGCGCCGTGCCGCCTTCGGAGAGCTGTCCTATCTCAAGCCCTCGTTCCGCCAGCCCCAGCGCGCGCATCGCACGGTGATGTTGCTCGATGCGGGGCCAGACCAGCTTGGCGCTCCGCGCATCGCGCACCTCGCGTTGCTCATCGTCATGGCGCGCAGGGCGGAGGCCGCGGGCGCCACGTTCGCATGGGGCGTGCTTCAGGCAGACCCGCGGCGTGGCTGGTTCACGGAAGTGACGCCCGCCACGCTGGGCGCTTGGTTGAACGCGCGTGACACCGCGCCGCCCTCGGCTGAGCGGCTCTCGGCCTGGTGTGAGGCACTCGAGCTCGGCGCGCGGACGGCGGACGCCTGGCTCGTGGGGTCTTCCCGCCTGTCCCGGCTCGTGGGGGCGGAGACGCTCTCGCGCATCGAGGTCTCCGAAGTCCTGGCGCCCGAGGTGCGCCAGCTCGCGGTGGAGGTGCATCCCGCCGCGCGCGCTCCGCGCTCCGTGTTGCTCGACCTGCCGTCTCCGGACGACAGCGTGCGTCTGTTGAGAGACCCGTTCCGCGCGCGCGTCGCCGTGCCCGTGAAGACAGTCCAGCACTCGCGGGTGTCGGGGTTTGCCTTCTCCGCGGATGGCCGCCGGTTGATGCTCTTCTACGAGGGGGGAGGCGTTGGCGCCATGGCGCTGCCCAATTCTCCTCGCGCCACCCTCGCTCGGCCCCAGCGGATGATGCCTCGGAGTGATGAGACCTTCCTGGGCGCGGGTTGGCGGCGGCAGGGGGGGCTGCTCGTGCTGATGCGGCGGCAGGGCGCCTATGCCTATGCCTTCCGGGGGCAACTGCAACATCAGTCGAGGACTCGTGGGCCCAAGGCGTTCCCCTGGACGCTGCGCGATACGCAGGCGCATCCACCCAATCCTGCTCGTGGACAGCCCCCCGGCCGGCTGACGACGTATCTCGATGCATTCAATCGGGAGTGCGTGCTCCTGTCCGGCCTGGACGACAGGCTCTATTTCTTCGAGGAGGACGCCTCCTCCCGCCGCGTGGTCTCCGCCCAGGTGGCTCAGCGGGTCATCGCCGCCGCTCACGTGAAGGGCTCCAGCATCGTCGTGACGCGCGACGAAAATGGGGGGGCTGCGAGTTGCATGCGGCTGGGCATCGTGAGTGCGAAGGAGGTGCGCCAGGTTCGCCTGCAGGACTCGAGGGGCGACACCCTCTGGTTCGGTGCATCGCACCATTCGGGGCATCCGGATGCTGGGTTGCTCGCGGTGAACAAAATCCCAGGCATGTGGTGTTTGCACCATCGGGACTCGGTGCAACTCGTGGCGCTGCGCTCGGGATTGCGAGCCGTGGGCGTCGGGGTCTGTCCGCAGGCGAAAGGGGATGCCGGACTGTTGGCGCTCGACGCGGACCAGCGGACCTTCTGGAACGTGGGGCTCCAGCACCAGTTCAGGCTGGCGGTGGCCGCCGCTGACGTGGTCCACGCGGAGGCCAGCCATGCGGTGCCTGTGCTCGGGTGGCTGACGACGGAAGGCGAGCTGGTGTTGTACCACCTGGAGCATGAAGCGGTGCTGTGCCGTATTCATACGGGGGGCGGGGGATGAGCACGGCACGTGCGGGGCTACGGCCCCGGCAGCAGGTGCATCGGGGCACGGTCCGGGCCTCGGCTTTCTGGCTCGATCCGGCCCTGCTCGGTGAGGCGGAGGCTCGGCGCCGGATTCTGGCGGTGTGGACGCCCGACATGTCCGTTCACACCGTGGCGGGTGGATATCTTGTGGAGATGTCCGCGCCACGCACGGTGGTGTGCGAAGCCGCGCTGGGGCTGCCGCTCACTCGGGAGTACGGGGTCCTCTCCTCGGCGCCCTTGTCTCCAGCGGAGCGTCGGCACCCGAGTCTCCATGAAGGCGCGGTGTTGCTGGTGCTCAGGGGACGGTCCCTGGTGTTCTCTGCCGGTGCGATGCCGCGGGTGGATGTGTCGACATGGCTCGACGTGTCCGCGTGGACGCTCCGAGCCCCGGAGACGCTGGGCGCGCCGCCGCCCCCCGTGCCCGTGCTGGAGCCTGTGCCTCCGCCGTCGCGCGAACGCTTCGGTCCCGGCGTGCCCGAGCCGTCACCTGAAGCACAGAAAATGCTCGCGGGCATGGAGGGGCGCCGCGCTCCCGTCGCCGCTGGGGCGCGCCGCCCGGGATGGTGGGCACGGCTGCGCGAGAAGTTCTCCCGTCAGGGAACGGCGGTGCGCGGAGGCGGCGAGTCCGGGCGTGGCTGGCCAGGGTGGATGGCGCGGCTTGGGGCCGCGCTCTTGGGATCGGTGGCCCCCGGAGCACTCCAGGGCCCGAGTCCCTGGAGCTGGCTGTCCGACTGGATGATGCGCAACACCCTGCTCGGCGCGTGGGTGCGGCAGCGGAAGTCGGAGTACGTGCGCCGCCTCTTCGACATGTTCGAGGAGGGCAACCTCGACGAGGCTTTGCGGCACGCCATTCCACTGAGCAAGGAGCTGAGCGAGGACGCACGCGAGGCCTTGGGGCTGCCAGGGCCTCGTGCGCAACTCACCCTCCAGACGGAGGCGCGGGGAGCGGCGGGGTCCGTGTTCGGGGGAGGAGCTAACCTCTACTCCGCGCTCCAGCAGCGCTACCGCGAGGCCTTCCGTCGCTTCGAGCGCGAGGGACGCATCGACGAAGCCGCGTTCGTCCTCGCGGAGCTGCTGGGCGCCGTCGAGGAAGCCGTGTCCTTCCTGGAGCGGCATGGCCGCTTCAAGCTGGCGGCGGAGCTGGCCGAGGGGCGCAAGCTGGCTCCAGGGCTCGTGGTGCGTCAGTGGTTCCTGGCTCAGGACGTAGCGCGCGCCGTCGCCATCGCCCGACGCAGTGGTGCCTTCGGGGACGCGGTGGCGCGGCTGGAGCGTTCGAATCCACCGGAGGCCCTTGCGCTCCGCCTGCTGTGGGCGGAGACGCTCGCCGAGGCCGGCGACTACGCGCGCGCCGTTCAGGTGGTGTGGCCGGTGGCGAAGAATCGTGCCCCGGCGCGCGAATGGCTGGAGCGGGGCGTGGCGAGTGGTGGCGCGACGGGCGCTCGGCTGCTGGCGATGTGGGCCACGGCGTTCGCGGATGGGCTGACGGTGGCGGGTGCGCGGGTGCGTGAGTTGCTCGACGATGACGCGCCGGAACGCGCGTCCGAGCGCTTCGTCTTTGGACTGGCGCTCGTGGAAGAGCCTCCTTCCGCCAACCGCACCGCGCTGGTGGTGCCCACGCTGCGCGCGTTGCTTCGGGACCGGGCGGCGGGCAATGCCCGTTTCACCTCGGACCTGAGCCTCATCAAGCGCTTGTTGGGCGCCGCGCCCGACGGCACCTTGCGCACGGACCTGCCGTCGCTGGCCGACAATATCCACCGCGCGTGGCGCGATACCCACGAACGGCCGCGCATCGACGTCACGGTGCGGGCCTCTGAAGCGGGGACCTTCACGCTTCATGACGTGGTGGTGCTGCCAGACGGCCGGCTGCTGTACGCACTGGGGGAAGCGGGGGCGCGGCTGGTTCGCGAGGACGGCCGGACGGTGGCGCACTTCGACGTGCCGGCCTTCCACCTGGTGCCTTCCATCCATGGGGACCGGGTCCTGGCACTCGCGCGGCGGGACGAGGTGTGGCGCCTGTCCCGGCTGGACCTGGTCGCACGCAGGTGCAGCCCCTGGGTCGATATGTCATTGACGGACTGGTCCCGCAGCTACGACGGCAATGTCTGGTTTGTGTCCTCTGAAAACATGGTGATGATGGTGGATGCGCTCGCCGCTGACTGCCGCGCGCTCTGGCGAGTCCCGGAACTTGCAAGCCGTGCGTTTCCCATTGCGGCGGATGCCACACACATGAGTTTCATCGTCGGAACACAGGAGCGGTGGACGTATACGCTCGCGGACGGGCCCACATTGCGCGACCGTTCGGAGCTGCCTCCAGAGGTGTCGGACCCGAAAATGGTGAGCTGGCATCAGTCCGTGGTCCCGGATGGTGAGGCTGCTGTCCTGTGCATGGAATATCCCTCCAACCCCGAGGATGTGGCACGCGGATGGAATAATCTGAGGAGTTCGCTGGCTTGGGTGCAGCCCGTGACACTTCGCAATCGGGTTCGGACGGAGCGCGACCACGAGACGCTCAAGGGCATCTTTCTCTCGAGGGAATGGTTTTTGGAGTTGATGGATTTGGGGACGGATTGGCAGCTTCATTTGACAGACAGGCGCGGATTTTCCCGCGCCGTGTTGACGTTCGAAGGGAATGTCCGCCCGAGGGTGCGGCTTACGGACAGCATCTTGCTGGCATTCGACGAGGGTGGCCGGGGCGTGTGGCTGGATTTGGAGAGCGGTGAGGTCCGGCACTTGCCGGTGCCTTGAGCCGTCAGGCGCCGTGGCGCAGGTTCGGTGACAGGGTGACGTCTCTGACGGTGAGCCGTCGCTGCGCGTCATCCACTTCCAGCTCCACCTGCACGCCGTCCACCGTCACCAGGAGCGAGGGGGGCGTCCCGGGGAGCGCCATCAACCAGGTGGAGGCCAGGGGTAGCTACATCCCCGTCAGCTCCGCGGCGCGCAGCAGGTGCAGGCGCACCGCGTGGCTCAGGGCGCCTGGCAGGGGGCGCAGCGGCAGGGACACGTCCTCGGGCAGGCGCAGTGCGTAGGGCTTGGCGGAGTCCCTCGCGGGAAACTCAGGGAGCAACCACGGTCAGCCGCTCGCGCCAGGCGAGGTCATCCTCGACGAGAAGCAGGTGCTGGAGCGGCCGGGACATGGTGGAAGAAGAGGCGAGGGGGCTCGGATACCCCGGACCCGAGGGAGTCGCCAGGGGCCAGCGCACTCCGCGTCCGATGCCCGACACCCTTGGCCTCCGGTGCTTCCCAGGGGCCTGTGGGATGTGCTGATACCCACCTGATGGGTTTTCCTGCTGGATGCTGGCTGGATAGGTTGGATGAAGTCGGGATGAGGCCCGTTTTATGAAAGGCAGGAAATTGCGGTATTGTCAGCATTTAGTGTGGGTGCTAATCGCGCTAGCCAAGAGTTGACTGCTCAGCTGGAGCTGGCGTTTCCACGCGCGAGTTCTGGCGCATGGGGGCATGCATGCGGCGGCGGTTGCGGTTCCAGGGAGCGTTCATGGGGCTATTGCTGGCTGCGTGTTCCAGCACGCCCGCTGGCCCCGTGGAGGGGGCGGATTACGGCTACCGCAACGGTGATGTCTGGGTTCGTGGTCCTTGGGACGCCATCATACCTTCGGCGGACGTGGACGCGGTGATTGATCAGTTGTGCCCCGCCATCATGCAACTGCCTCGCGCGCAGGGCCGCGAGTACGGGCAGGAGTACTGCGGCGCCATCTACTCCCTGGGCGACGGCACCTACTACGCGAGCCTGCCGTCTACGCTGGGCCCGTTGCTCAAGGCGACGCCGGAGCCGCAGAAGGCCTGTTTCGCGCCGCGCTTCGTGAATGATTCGCGTGGGCGCACGGTGGTGTTGGCCGACTATCACAGCCATTCGTGGGCCAACTCCCGTATGTCGAGTGCGGACCGACGGCAGTCCCGCCAGCGTTTCAGCATCCGGATTCAATTCGACACGGGGTGCCGGGTGATGAAACTGGTACCCTACATTGGCGAGGCCCGACCCGGTGAGTTGTTCGAGCGGCGCGAGCGGAAATGGGTGCGAATCGGTGTCATCAAGCCCGAGCATAAGGCCGCGGGCATCGTGACCTGGATGGATGGGTAGCCATGGACCAGCCTCGTCGACCTGGAGACATCTTGAAGCGCGGACGCCTCCTTGCCCTGTGCCTGCTGTTGCCCGCATGTGCGCTCTTCCAGCGTCCGTATCGCCCACCGCACGCGTCTGCTGAGGAAGCGGCGCGGGTGGAGTTCCCGCTCGACCTTCCGGCGGAGACGCGGACGACGCTCACAGGAGCGCTGGTGACGGCCATGCAGCTTGCGCTCGACGACTTCCTGCCCCTGGACGTGAAGCCCCACGACGGCGCGACCGACGTGGAGCGCTGTCTCTACCGGCGTGAATCGTACGAAGTGATTGCATCCCCGGGCCCCGAAGGCGTGACATTCGTCCGTGTGACATTGCGTCCGGATGTCTGTGAAAAGCAGAACATCATCATGGACATGGAAGCGACCTACGCCATCGATGTCGAAGGGCGGCGTATCCTCGCGCGGCAGCGGTAATCTCGGCCCGGGCGGCGTCTTCACCGTCTTGGGTGTCTGGCACTCCACAGCGAAGTGAGGGGTGGTCCCCTCATGGGGCTGGAAGCCGACGTCAAATATGCACTTCCGGTACAGCTTGTCGTCATCGCCACGGCTCGTCAGTCTGAAACGACCATGGCCCTTCGACTTCAGCTCGCTCCCCGGGCCCTCCGGACCCTGGCAGGATGTTCGACTCCGGTGCGAGAGAAGCTCCAATGTGAGCTGGGCGCTCTCGCCGCGGGCCTTCCGCTCGACGGGCCTTTGATGTCGGACCAGGGTGGGTTGGTGGTGCTCGACTCGGGTTTTCGCGTCCGCTACCAGCTCGACCTGGGGCGCGGCTTGTTACGGCTGACACACGTGGCCGCGCCCTCCTTGCCGCGGCCCTGGCCCGACGTGCCACCCGTCGACCCATGAGCGGTGTGCACGTCACGCCTCGCGCGGGTCGTTCCGGGGCAGGCGGACGATGGCGCAGGTGCCGCCGCCCTCGCGGGCGGCCAGGTGGATGCTGCCGCCATGGCGGGTGATGATTTCACGGCTCAAATACAATCCCACGCCCAGGCCCTCCACGCGGCTGATGGTGGACAGCGTGCTGCCGCGAAGCGCCCGGCTGAAGAGCTCCTCGCCCCCGCGCGGCCCCAGTCCCACGCCCCGGTCCTTCACCTCCAGCAGCGCGTCATTGCCCTCCCGCCGGAGCACCACCTCCACCGGTCCGCCCTCCGGGCTGTAGCGGATGGCATTGTCCACCAGGTTGTAGACGACCTGCTCCAGCCGGGGCTCGTCCCACCAACCGTCCACGCGCTCCAGGCTCAGCTTCAGTGGGTGCTGGGGCGCGGACGCCGCGCGCCGCTCCGACACCCGCCGCACCAGCGCGGACAGCTCCAGGGGCACCTGCGCCAGTGACAGCCGGCCGCTGGCCAGCTCGGACACATCCAGCAGTTGGTTGACCAGCCGCGCCAGCCGGTCCACCTGCCGGTCCATGAGGACCAGGTCCTGCTGGCGCACGGTGTCCGGACGCAGCCGCTGCAAGCGCAGCTTGAGGGTGGCCAGGGGCGTCTTCAACTCATGGCTGGCGATGGAGAAGAAGGCCGCCTTGGCCTGGCTGACGCGCTCCACTTCCTCCAGGTGCCGCTGGAGCCGGGCCGCCATCTCGTCGAAGGCCAGGCCCAGCTTCTCCACCTCGATGGCGCCTGCGCGGTGGCGCGTTCCAAAGGCGCGCACGTCGCGTTCGCCCGCGGCCATGCGGCCGGCGGCCTGGGACACGGCTTCCACCGGCCTGGAGAGCATGCGCGTCAGCAGGCGGGTGATGGGAATGGCCAGCACCAGCGTCAGTGCCAGCGTGGCCATCAGCGCGCTGTAGGTGCCGATGACGCTGAAGTCCATGTCGCGCATCGGATGTTCCACCAGGACGCGCCAACCCGGTTGGAGCAGCGGCGCGGTGGCCAGGTGCCGCGCCTCCAGGGTCCGCCGCAACGGGGGGGCCTGGGGCTCCGTGTCGTAGGTGCGGGTGCCCGTGGCGGGCAGCGTCGACAGCAGCTCCCCCAGCGCGGTGCCCTTCAGGGACTGTGGCTCCGGCCCGGGCGTGGCGCCGGTGTCAAAGGCCACGTTGCCGTCCGGGTCCACCAGCAGCGCGCGCTGACCGGGAGCCAGGCGCTCCTGCGCCACCGCTCGCATCCGAGGCAGGTTGATGGCCACCAACGTGAAGCCTTCGAAGCGCTGCTGCCGCAGCAACGGCGAGACGGCGACCATGACGGGACCCGTCACCGAGCCCCGGCCCGCGAACACGCCACTCACCACGGGCTTGCGCTTGCTGCGGACGTCCCGGAAGTAGGAGCGGTCGGCGAAGTTGGCGCCCGCCATCGGTTGGGCCGCCACGCCCAGCGGCGGCCAGATGGCCACCAGGCTGCCGTCGCTGTCCCCGATGCCGAAGTTGAGCGCGAACGCGGAGTGATACACCCAGTCCCGCAGCAACTCCTCCATCTGCGGCTGGGGTGGACGCTCCCCTTCGCGCTCCCACCAATTCGTGACGATGCTCGCCAGCAAGGCGGTCTGGGATTGGGCGGTGGACAACTCCGCGTCCACCGTCTCCGCCAGCAGATGGGCGGTGGAGAGGCCCTGGTCGTCCATCCGCCGCCGCTCGGCGGCATAGCGGGCCCGGCCCTCCAGCGTTCCCACCATCAGCAACGGCAGCACCAGCGCCAGCAGCAGCGCCGAGCCCACCGCCGACGACAGGGTGAAGGTGCGCAGCGCGGGCGTCAGCAGGGGCCACAGCCGCGCGCGCGCCATGGGCGTCATCAGCACCACCTGCGTCAGCAGCGCCGGCACCAGGCTGTTGATCGCCTGCTTGACCGCAATGGCGAGCGTGCTCGCCGCCGTGACGTCCACGCCCAGGCGATGGCTGACGATGATGAGGTAGGGGATGCCTCCCAGCCAGAAGAGCCCGTCCGCCTGAAGGGGCCAGTAGCGCCGGGTCAGCGCGCCCAGGACGACCCCTTCCATCATCGAACCCAGCATGCTCCAGGGGTGGCCCCACAGTTGGACGGTGGCGGACGTGGCGATGCCGGCCGCGAGCCCCGCGCACCAGGGCCCCAGCAGCGGGGCCGCGGGGATGATGAGGAAGAAGCCCAGCAGGATGTCGATGCCTGGGATGACCTCCACGGGAAATCGGTTGAGCGCATGGCCCAACAGCCCCACCACCAGCGCCCAGGCAAACCGTGCGCGCCCGCTCATGTCGAAGCGACCCTAACAGCGCCGCCCCTGGCTGCCTCCAGCGCTCTTTTCAAGGAGTGTCCGTGACACGCACTCCGGACGTGCGAGGTGGCTGCACGCTTTCGGACATTTCCGCTGTCGGGCACTCGGAGCGCATTGCTGTTGTCGTCGGCCGCGCTGACGCCTACATCCACGAGATTGTGCCCATCCTCCTGGCCGAGTTTCTTCTACAGCAGCGGGAATCCATCATGTCCGCGTGGGAGGTGGAGGTGCGCCGCATCCCCGCGGCCCAGGCGCTGCCAAGGCTCGCGCTGCGCGACGGGTTGCCCCGGCTGCTGGAGGTCGTCGCCTCGCTGATGCGCCGCGGCTCGCCCGGCGGCGTGGGGGATGGCCTGGGGGATATTCCGGACCGGCATGCCATCGAGCGGCTGGGGGAAGGCTTCGACCTGCGGCAGGTGGTGACGGAGTACCGGCTGCTGCGCGCGTGCGTGCTGCGCTTGTGGACGTCCCGGGAGAACGCCACCCACCGCCCGGAGGCGGAGCTCGTCTTCCACGAGGCCATGGATGAGGCGGTGGCGGCCTCCGTCAGCCGCTACTCGCTGGCGCGCGAGCGCACGTTGCAGGCGCTGGACCGCATCAGCACCGCGGCCCTGGGCAGCGCCGACGCCGCGGAGCTGTTGCCGGCCCTCCTCCAGGTCCTGCGGGAGACCGTGGCCGTGGTGGACGTGGCGGCCGTCCTGCTGCTGGAAGAGGACGTCCTGCGGGTGCAGAGCGTGGTGGGCTCGGGGATGGCCGTGGGGGACGTGGTGCGCATGGGGGAGGGCTTCACGGGCACCATCGCGGCCACGCGGCAGCCGCTGCTGGTGCGCGCGGCGCGCACGGACAGCCGGGTGAGCGAGCCGTCCTTGCGCGATGCGGACCTGTCGGCGTTGTTCGGTGTGCCGTTGCTCTTGGGAGCGCAGTTGATGGGCGTGGTGCTGATGGGCAGCCGCGCCACCCATGAACTGTCGGAAGAGGACCAGTTCCTCTTCCGGGCCATGGCGGCGCGTACCACCGCGCTGCTGTTGCAGGCCCAGGCGCATGCCCGCGAGCGCGAGGCGCGCGCCGTGGCGGAGGCGTCCCTGGAGCGCCTCCGGGAGAGTGAAGCGGGCCTGCGGCGGTGGGCGCAGGTCTTCAAGCGGCTGGGCGTGGGCGTGGCGGTGGTGGACGCGACCGAGGAGCGGCTGCGCGAGGTGAACCCCGCCTTCGCTCGCATGCATGGCTACTCGCCGGAGGAGTTGACGGGACGGCGGCTGGAGGACACCTATGCGCCGGAAGCGCGCGGCGTGTTGCCTCGACACGTCGCGGCGGCGAACTCCAAGCCGTCGCACGAATATGAATCACTGCACATGCGAAAGGATGGCACCCGCTTCCCCGCCTTCACGCACGTCACGGCCTTCAAGGATGAGTCCGGCCGTGTGGAGCAGCGGGTGGCCACCGTGGTGGACATCACCCAGCGCCGCGCCATGGAGATGGACCGGCAGCGGCTGCTGGGCGCCATCGAGGCCGAGCGCGCGCGGCTGGCGTCGGTGCTGGACCAGATGCCCGCGGGCGTGTTCATCGCGGACGCACCGTCCGGCCGGTTGGTGATGGCCAGCCGGCAGGTGGAGGTCATCACCGGCAGGCCCTTCCATCCCTCCACGTCGATGCAGGACTACATGTCGGACAATGGCGTCTCGCTGCACCCGGATGGGCGGCCCTACGCCATGGAGGAACTGCCGCTGACGCGCAGCCTGCACCACGGCGAGGTGGTACAGGGCGAGGAGATGCTCATCCCCCGCGAGGATGGTCAGAACATCGCCGTGCTGCTCTCCAGCGCGCCCATCCTGGACCGGGAGGGCACCATCGTCGCGGCGGTGGCCACCATGGTGGATGTCTCCGAACGGCGGCGCGCCCAGGAGGCCTCGTTGCAGGCGGCCCGCTTCGGCGAGCGGCTCATCGCCATTGTCAGTCATGACCTGCGCAACCCGCTCAATGCCATCCAGTTGTCCGCGACGCAGTTGTTGCACAGCGAGGCGCTTCCGGAGCGCGAGCGCCGGTTGGTGACGCGCATCGCCCGCTCCGGCGACCGGATGAAGCGCATGATTTCAGAGCTGCTCGACTTTACGCGCGGGCGGCTGGGCGGCGGCATTCCCATCCAACGCACGGCCGGTGATTTTCGGGCCGTGGTCCGGCTGGGCGTGGATGAATTGGAGGCGGCCTGGCCCGAGCGCAAGCTGGCGTTTCGAGTGGAGCCGGGCCGCTACGAAGGGGAGTGGGACGGGGACCGGCTGCTCCAGGTGGTCAGCAACCTGGGGGGCAACGCGCTCCAATACAGCCCCGCGGACGCGCCTGTGTCCTTCAAGTTGTATGACGATGGCGACTTCGTGGTGCTGGAAGTCCAAAACCCCGGCGAGCCCATCTCCCCGGAGATGCTCCCCCGGCTCTTCGACCCTTTCCGGCGCGGCGCCATGGCGGGGGTCGGCGGAGCGAGCAGCAGTGGGCTGGGGCTGGGGCTCTACATCGTCGAGCAGGTGGTGAAGGGCCACGGCGGACGTATCGAGGTGACCTCCACCGCCCAGGCGGGCACCACCGTCCGGGTGACGCTGCCCCGCCTGCCGATGGCCTGACGCGCTCAGGCGGGGCTCACCACCCGCTCCAGGGTGGCGCGCAACTCGAATAAATCCACGGGCTTGGGCACCGTGGCCCGGATGCCCTCCGGCAGGGGTTGGGAGCTTCCCGCCCCGGAGACCACCACCACTGGCAGGGTGCTCAGCCGCGCGTCCTCGCGCACGTGGCGCATCAGCTCCCAGCCGCTCATCACCGGCATCATCAGGTCCAGGAGGACGGCGGCCGGCAGGGGCGGACGGCTCAGGCGCTCCCAGGCGGACAGTCCGTTGCCCGCCGTCTCCACGGTGAAGCCCTCCAGGGTGAGGAACTCCTCCAGCAGCTCCCGGCTGTCAGCGTGGTCTTCCACGAGGAGGACGAGGTTGGGCGTGGACATGAGGCCGTAGCCTTGTACTGAAGTCCAATGTCCGCCAGGGCCCCAGGGCAATGCGTCCGCCCGTGGACGCCTCGGATGTCCACCGCGACACGATGCGGGGGTTGGCTGTGATGTCTGCTTTTTCTTGGATGTGTCTGGGTTGACTCATGGGGCCGTGGATACACGGCGCCTGTCTTGGGGGGTGTGTATTCATCGTCGATAATGACACCCAGGGGTGTCAGGCATGCATCGCCCCATGTCTGGATTATCAAGAGTCAAGGTGAGGTGTCGTCCATTACCCCGGTGGGAGCGCGGACTTCATACAGGCTGGTGAAAATAATTGTCTCCACGTACACTGGGAGTCCGTGGTATCCGGGGAAACGAATCGACATAGAAGAGTTGCCTCGTTGAGAGGCATTTCCCCCCCCCGCAGAGCAGGCGTGCTCCCGGCATGCCAGGAATCAGACATGACACGGAATCATGGCGTCTCGACGTTGACGGCGTTGTTTCTTCTGACGGGCTGTGAGGGCACGCTTCCCGAGCAGAGCCCGGCAAACATCGACATGGAGGTCCAGCGTCAGGAGGCGAAGGAGACGGGGCTGGACCTGAGCGTGGTGGACCTGTCCGCCTCGTGCGCGGCGACGGCGCTGACGCTCTCCGCGGCCATCAAGAACGAGCGGCCCACGGGCATCGGGAACTCCACCGCGGCGGTGTACGCGGGGACGCCGGGCGCCGGCGGCGTGCGGCTGGGCACCATCAGCGTCCCCTGGCTGGTGGGGGGGGAGACCTTCCCCTTCTCGCTGTCGTACACGGTGCCGGAGGGCACCACGAAGGTGGTGGTCGTCGCGGACGAGGACGGCACCTATCCGGAGGACGACGAGGACAACAACTTCGCCTCCATTGATTTCGAGATTCCTTGTGCCACCAACCAGCAGCCGGTGGCCAACTGCCAGAACGTCACCGTCCCCGCGGACGCGGCCTGTCAGGGCAGCGCCAGCATCGACAACGGCTCGTTCGACCCAGACGGCTTCCCGGGGCCGTTCTCCGTGGAGCAGTCGCCCGCGGGCCCCTATGGGCTGGGCACCACGAGCGCGCAGCTCCTGGTCTCCGACGGCGCGGCCACCCGCACGTGCTCGGCGAACGTGACCGTCGTGGACGTCAGCGCCCCCACGCCGGGCGCCAACCGCGGCCTGGTCATCCAGCCGGTCCTGGGCTCCGACTACGTGCTGGTTTCCCTGGATGACTGCGCGATGCCGGCCGTCGACAACTGCGGCGGCGAGCTCGACCTGGGCGCGTCGGCCAGCATCATCCGCGTCACCTCCGACGAGTCCAACGACGCCCTGTCCCTGCTCCGGCTGCTGGCGTGTGACGACATCAAGCTGAGCCCGGACCGCAAGTCCGCGATGGTTCGCGCCGAGGCGGCCCTGCTGGGCAACGGCCGGGTCTACAACTTCACGTACTCCGTGAAGGACGCGTCCGGCAACAGCGCCATCGGCACCTGCAACGTGAAGGTTCCCGCGCTGCTGGCCAACCCCGCCATCGATTCGGGCGTCGTGTACTGCCAGGGCGACAACTGCCCCTCCGGTTCGCGCTCCCCCGGGCTGCTCTGCTCGCTGCTGTAGTCGAAGCACCGCCCCGCCCCCTTGAAGTGGGGCGGGGCTTTTCTTCCGCCGGGGGCCCGGAGCACTGGGCCTCCGGCGTTGTTGCGTTTCAGCGCCAGGACAGCGCGTACTCCGTGTCGAGCAGGCCCAGCTCGCGCCCTTGCACCCCGATGTCCCGCGCGCCCACGGCTTCCAGGGCGGCGTGCAGGACACCCTCGTGGTACGCGGTGGGCATGAAGTCCCGCTTCATGACGAAGCGGCCGCTGCGAGGCCCCGTCCACACCATGCGCCGCTCGCCGTAGCTCACCGCCGCGAGGAACCCGGTGGGGAGCTGCCCGAGCAGCAGCCGGGGCTCGTCATAGGCGAGCATCAGCAGGGTGCGGCCCGCGACGGACTCCAGGAAGTCATGCGCGGCCTTCTGGCCCATGAAGCGATGTGCGGCGGCCAGGCCCCCGCAATGTTCGGAGAGCAGGCCGGCGGCCTGGAAGGCCAGCGGCAGGAACTGGGTGATGGGGTAGCTGAAGAAGTCGATGTAGCGCTTCTCCGGCAGGGGCTGGCGGCAGAGCTGCTCCATGGCGGAGCCGCCCACGCGACGCACCGTCTCCAGGACCCCCCGGAAGAACATGCCGCGCGCGGTGTCCTCGGGGGTGGCGAGCGCGCAGCGCTGACGCAGTTCGCGCAAGGCATCAGGCCCCAGGGGCTGAGGCGGCGCGGGTTCTCGCACCAGGCGCGAGGTCAATCTCAATTCCATTGCGGGGGGACTCCAGAAGAAGTGGGCGCCGTCAGGCCGAAGCCAGACGTGCTGTGCTCCAGGGTGGATGCTGGCCCCCACATGGGCGGCGAATGCCTTGGCTGCCCATGCCCAAACTCACGCGTCCGGCTGCGGGCCTCCGGTCCAGGAGGCTGCACAGACAGGTCGCGGAAGTGTTGCCGTAATGATGCACATTGCATGGAGTGGTTTCCCGAGGCAACCCTGGTCAGCGAATTTTAGTGGAGGGATTGGCCGCTCCCTCAATGACAGACATGGCGAGTAGGGCCGGATGGACCCGGTGCCGGTGTGGCCACGTGGGCTGACGCCTGGGCGTCTGCCTGGTGCGGGGCGGCGCATCCGGCGCGAGAACATGTGGTGCCGGGTGCGACACTTTTCGCTGAGGGTGCGGGGCGGGAGACTACCCTCCATATCGGTATTTCGCCTGAGGACGTACCGGGTTATAAGTCGCGGGAAAACTCGTGACCGAGCGCGACCTGTTCCCGGGCAGGGCGTGAGCTTGGCCCGTACTCACAAGGTTGACGCAGTGAAGACCCACCTTGAAGGTCCTGCTCCTCCCCGCCAGCGGCCCCGGTCCCAGCCTCGAAGCCCGGCGGATCGCGCCCGGAAGTCGCGCGAGCAACTGGAGAGCCGTCTGGCGGAGAGCGTTGGCGAGGCGGCGCGAGGCGCGCGGCTGCTCGCGGGGCTCACCCAGGCGGAGGTCGCGGGGCGTGTGGGTATCGCCGCGGAAGTCTATGGGCGCATGGAGCGGGGGAAGATGATGCCCAGCGTGCCGACCCTGTTCCGGCTGTGTCTGGCACTGCGGTTGTCGGCGGACGTCGGGCTGGGGCTCGCCACGGCGGCCAGCGTCGGCGCCGCGCTCTGGGAAGAGGACTCCAGGCACAGGGACCAGTTGCCGGAGATGCGGAAGGTGCTCCGAACGCTGCGGCGCATGTCGCGCAGCCAGCTCAACCTGATGAACCAGGTCGCGGCCGCCATCCTGCCTGAGCGGTGAGGGCCGGGCTCCGGACGGTGAGGCATTGACCGTCCGGAGGTGGTTGCTTCCCAGGTGTGGAGGGCAGTGGCGGTGTGCGCGCCGTCCAGCAGCGGCCGGGACTCCGGGCATGTTGGGGAGCCCAAGGCTGTGATTGTCATTGTGTCGAGAGAAGGGCCGGCAACGCGCCGCGCCCAGGGCTGACGCGGCCCGCGCGGATCCACCCCAGGGCGCTTGTCACTCCGCCGTCTCCCTGGCCTCATGGGGGGCAGGGTGCGCAGTGCCCCGCTTGGTGAGGGAATGACCCGCGGACTTGGGTGGTGGACAGTCAGGCCAGCAGCGCGAACGGCGGTCGCCGTGGTGGCCCTGTTGATGCTCGGGACTCGGGCGAACGCGCAGGACGCGGGGACGCCGGAGGACGGGGGCGCCGCCCGGGCGGAGCGGGAGCTGCAACGCACCGACGCGGGCTGGGCCGTGGAGACGGATTCGCCCTTGTCGGAGGACGCGGGCGTGCCCGAGCCCGCGTTCTCTCCGCCCGCGATGGTGCAGGACTCGCCCGCTCCCTATCCGCCCGCTCTGGCGTCCGACGGCGTCGCGGGGGTGGTGAAGCTGGAGTTGCTCATCGACGACGCGGGCGACGTGGAGTCCGCCGCGTTGGTGGAAGGGCTGCATCCCTTGTTGGACCGGGCGGCGCTGCACGCGGCGCCGTCGCTGCGCTTCGCCCCCGCCACCCTGGACGGCCTGCCGGTGGCCGTGCGCATCTTCTTCGAGTACCGCTTCGAGGCGCCCGCGCCGGGCATATCCGAGGGGGCCACGCCCGCGGCGCCCATCACCCTGAGGGGCCTGGTGCGCACCAAGGGCAACCGCCGGCCGCTGGTGGGGGCCATGCTGGTGTCGGACGCGCATCCGGACGCGCCGGTGCAGGCGGACGTGGACGGACGCTTCGAGGCGCGCTGGCCCGCGGGCGTGCATGCGGTGCGTATCACCGCCCCCGGCCACAAGCCCGGCGTCTTCCGCGAGGGCCTGAAGGCGAACGAGGCGCTGGAGGTGGTGTACGGGCTGGAGCCGCTCATCATCAACCCGTACGAGACGGTGGTGCGGGGAGACCGCGAGCGCACGGAGGTGAGCCGCGTCACCCTGCATGACGCGGAGCTGCGCGAGGTGCCTGGCACCATGGGGGACCCCTTCCGCGTCGTCATGCTGCTGCCCGGCGTGGGCAGCATGCTGTCCGGCGTGGCCTACCCGGTGGTGCGCGGCAGCCAGCCCGCGGCCACGGGCTACTTCCTGGATGGCATCCGCGTCCCCATCCTCTTCCACCTGTTCCTGGGGCCGGCCGTCATCCACCCGGACTTCATCGACGCCATCGACTTCTATCCGGGCTCGCCGCCGCCCCGGTATGGGCGGTTGATGGGGGGCGCCATCGACGGGCGTCTCAGCCGCCCGCGGGATGACGGCGTCCACGGCAGCGCCTACGCGGACCTCATCAACGCGGGCTTCTTCATCGAGACGCCGTTCAAGGACACCGGCACCAACGTCAGCCTGGCCGGCCGCTATTCCTATACGCCCTGGCTCATCGCCCTGGCGGCGAACCAGCTCCAGTCGCCGCCCCCTCCCGGGCGGGAGAACCCCAAGGTGGTGCTCGACTTCTGGGATTATCAGGGCCGGGTGGAGCAGCGGCTGGGCGAGGGCACGCTGCGCCTGTTTGCCTTTGGCTCCTCGGACACCTTCGGTTCGAAGGCCCAGGACGCATGGGGCGACACCGCGATGCAATCCATTGTCTTCCACCGGGTGGACCTGCGGCACCGGCACCCCGTGGGGCCCGGTGAGCTGGAGGTGGGCGGGACGTGGGGGCTGGACCGCTTCGCCATCGTCAGCCGCAGTCCCCCGGGTGAGGCCACCGAAGTCCATATCGACCAGGGGCACTGGTCCGCGCGCCTGGGCTACAGCGCGACGCTGTCACCCAGCGCCACGCTGCGCGCCGGGGCGGACGTGGAGCACAAGCGCGCCATCGTCGAACTGCTCCAGCAGGACGGCGGCTCCGACGCGGGCGTAGAGGTAGCGCCCGTGGCGCTGGGGACCTTCATGGGCGCGTGGACGGAGCTGGTGTGGCAGCCCCATGAGAAGTGGGCCGTGGTGCCCGGCCTGCGCGTGGACAACTACCACCTGTCGCCGGGGATTGATCGTCGCGCGCTGGAGCCGCGGCTCACCGTGCGTCACAAGGTGTCGGAAGCGCTCACGCTCAAGGGCGGGGCGGGCCTCTTCCATCAGCCGCCCACCACCCTCATCAGCCTGCCCGTGGTGGACGTGGGAAGCCTGCTGCTGGGGCTCCAGCAAGGTGTGCAGCTCTCCGTCGGCGCGGAATGGAAGGCGTGGCGCGGTCTGGAGGTGGGGCTGGACGTCTATCTCAACCCCATGCTGCGGACCCTCGAGCTGACGCCCTTCGCCGACGAAGGCCTGGTGGACGACGACACGCCGGACACCGGCACTCCTCCTGCGGGCCTGCGCCGCGGCATGCAGTTGGGGGACGGCGGCGGCATCCCCGACCGCTCGGACTTCGACTTCCCGGACTTCCGCGGCAGTGGCATGGCCTACGGCATGGAGTTCCTGCTGCGCCACCCGCTGGGCGACAACTGGTTCGGCTGGCTGTCGTATTCGCTCCAGCGCAGCACGCGCCGCACGCGCTTCTACCGCTACGACGCGGAGGGCCACCGGGTGGGCGAGGCGAAGGCGGACCTGCCCTTCGCCTTCGACCAGACGCACATCCTCAACCTGGTGCTCAGCTACAAGTTCGCCAACAACATCACGTTGGGCGGGGTGCTGCACTTCAATACCGGGCGCCCTGAATACGACACCCTGGGCACGCAGACGCACCGCCCTGGCGAAGACGTCTCCGGCAGGCCCGCATGGGTCAAGGCAGACCGGGATCGCGTGGACCGGCTGCCGGCCTTCCTCCGGTTCGACGTGCGGCTGTCCAAGTCGTGGGTCTACGACACCTTCAGCCTGGAGGCGTATCTGGACATGCTCAACGTCACGCTCCGTCGGGAGACGTTGGGCTTCGAGTACGAGGGCGGCAACGGCTTCCCGCTGCGCAAGGACGCGGTGGGGTTTCCCATCGCCCTCCCCATCCTGGGCGTGAAGGGCCGTTACTGAGCACGCGGACTGATGGATAGCGCACGCTTGGCGCCGCGCCTCCGCCTTCATCTGGGCACGATGGCGCGCCACGCGGTGTAATCCCGCGCCGCCAGTTGTTCCGGGGGCCAGTCCGCTCCTGGGGGCCCGGAGACGTCGGGCCGAGTTCCTGACCACCGCACACCAGGTGACTTCTTCATGTCGCAGGACGGGATTCCGACGATGGTGCCGTTGCAGGGCGGTGGCATCCCTTTCAGCCGGGGGGCCACCGTGGCCAGCCGGGTGGCGCTGACGTCCCCGCGGATTTCGGATGAAGCCCCCCATCGCCAGGCGAAGGCCGTTTCGGACACCCCCGCCGTGCTGCTGGTGGATGACCATGTGTCGAACCTGGTGTCGCTGGAGGCCATCCTCGAGCCGCTGGGCATCCGCATGGACAAGGCCTGTTCGGGGGAGCAGGCCCTGCGCTTCCTGCTGCGCGAGGACTACGCCGTCATCCTGCTGGACGTGCGGATGGTGGGGCTGAGCGGCTTCGAGACGGCGGCGCTCATCAAGCAGCGTGAGCGCACGCGCAACGTCCCCATCATCTTCCTCACCGCCTACGGCCGCGATGACGCGGAGCTCGTTACCGGCTACGCCACCGGCGCGGTGGACTTCCTCCAGAAGCCCTTTCCGCCGGAGGTGCTGCGCTCGAAGGTGTCCGTCTTCGTGGAGCTGTTCCGCGCGCAGCAGCAGGTGCGGCGCCAGTCGGAGCTGCTGCGGCAGAAGGAAGCCGAGGCGCGGGATGCCGCGCTGAGGGCCGCGGGCTACATCGACCGGTTGCGGGATTTCACCGCCCGGCTGTCGGAGGCGGCCACCGTGCCGCAGGTGTGCCGCGCGCTCTTCGAACAAGGGCTGGTGGCCGCTGGCGCGAAGGCGGGCACCGTCAACCTCCTGGACGCGGAGGGCGAGGCGCTGGAGGTGGTGGATGCCATTGGCTACCCGGAGAGCGTGCTGAGCCGGTGGCGGCGCATCCCGATGACGGCGGCCATGCCGCTGGTGGAGTCGCTGCGGGAGCAGCAGGCCATCTGGGTGGGGTCGCCGGAGGAGTGGAGCGCGCGTTATCCGCTCATGGATACGCGAGGACTTCACGAGGCGGCGCTCGCGCTGCCCTTGCTGGTGAAGGGACGGGCGCTGGGCGCCATTGGCCTGTCCTTCGCGCGGCCCCGGACCTTCACGGAGATGGACCGGGCCTTCTTCACCGCGCTGGCGCATGCGTGTGCCCAGGCGTTGGACCGGGTGCACCTGACGGCGGAGGAGCGCCGGGCCCATTCCGTGGCCCGGGCCGCCGCCGCCCGGCTGCAGATGCTCACGGAAGCGTCCGACGCCTTCGATGCGACGAACCGCGACCTGTCCGTGCTGCTGGACACCATCACCCGCCAGGTCGCCTACTTCCTGGGGGACACATGCACCCTATGCCTGCTGTCCGACGACGGGACGCGGCTGGAGGTGGCGGCCAGCCATTCCAATCAGGGGGAGGATGGGGCACCGCTGCTCCCCGGCGAGGGGCTGAGCGACTTCGTGCTCCGTGGCGGACGGCCGCTCCTCGTGCCCGAGCTGTCGGAGGACCAAAAGCGGGAGCTGGGACAGGGCGAGGCGCTGCGCAGCCTGCTGTGCGTGCCGCTGAGGACGCAGGGCAGGGTGGTGGGGACGCTGTCGGTGGGGCGCATGGGCCCGGGCCGGAGCTTCACCCAGGAGGACCAGGAGCTGGTGGAGGAGCTGGCGGCGAAGGCGGCGCTCTCCATCGAGAACGCGCGCCTGTTCGCGGAGCAGCAGCGGTCGCAAGAGGAACTGCGCCGGCGCGCCGAGTTCGAACAGCAACTGGTGGGCATCGTCTCCCACGACTTGCGCAATCCCCTGGCGGCCATCTCCATGTCGGCGGGGCTGCTGGAGAAGAAGGGTGCGTTGACGGAGCCGCAGAAGCGCATGGTGTGGCGCATTGGCCAGGCCACCGAGCGCGCGGCCCGGATGATTCGCGACCTGCTGGACTTCACCAAGGCCCGGCTGGGCGGCGGCATTGCCCTGCACCGTCAGACCACCGATTTGCGGGAGGTGGTGCACCAGGTGGTGGATGAGCTCCTGGTGGCCAACCCCGGGCGTCGCGTGGAGGTGGAGGTCCAGGGCGAGGTGCGCGGCGAATGGGATTCGGACCGCATCGCCCAGGTGCTCACGAACCTGCTGGGCAATGCCCTGGCCTACAGCCCCGCGGACGCCCCGGTGCGGGTGGACACGCGGCTGGAGGGCGAGGCCGCGCTGCTGTCTGTCTTCAACGGCGGCGCCCCCATCCCCCGTGAGTTGCTGCCTCGCCTGTTCGAGCCGCTGACACGGGGCGCGTTGAAGGAGGGCCAGTCCACCCGCAGCATCGGCCTGGGGCTCTACATCGTGCAGGACATCGTGCGCGGCCACGGCGGCGGCGTGGAGGTGGTGTCCTCCGAGCAGCATGGCACCACCTTCACCGTGCGCCTGCCGCGTGCGGCGGGCTGAGTCGCCCGTCCCGTCCATCGATTGGCTCTACGCCGTGGGAGACCTCAACGGTGACGGCCCATACGTCCTGTATCAGGTCAACCGGATGACAGGTGCCGCCATGACGCCGGAGCAGGCCTTCCTCGGCGGTGCCTCCGGACCCGAGCTGCGTGACATCGCCATCATGTATTGAGCCGGAGTCCTGGGCGAGCGCGCCGGGGCCCTGGCCGTTCGCGCAGGGCCATTGCGGAATGAGGACACCGCGGCGGGTGCCGGGCCGCGTGGCGCGTTGGCACTGGCGCGGAGTGAGCACTGAAGGTCGCGCCGGTACCCACGTACAAGTTCGCGCTCCCGGAGATTTGTCACTCTTGTCCCGTGTGCGTTCCGCGACCGAGCGTCGAGCATCGGGGCTGGAGGGCGTGCCAGGGGGACGTCGATGGGGGTGTGTCTGTCGTCGAAGTGGGGCTCCGCCTGGACCTGGACGACGCATGCGGGAGGCGCAGCGCCCTGCCTGCGCTTCGAGCCGGTGCGAGGGACGGCGGGGGAGGTGCTCGACTTGCGCCAGGCCGCGCTCGATGCGTCCGCCGAGCCGACGGCGCACGATTGGGTCCTGCCTCCATGGGTGTCGCGCTGGGAGCAGGAGGGCGTGCGAGGGCTGCGCTTGGAGGACTGCGTGCGCGTGGTGGACACGGGCGAGCCGGTGTCCGTCGTGCTGTGCATCACCCGAGAGGGCATGGAGGCGCGCTTCCGGGCCGTGGGCATGAAGGCGTTGGATGCCTTCGTGCTGTGGCTGCTGCCCGATGACACGGACGACGCGCAGGCGCTTCGTGAGGCGCTGGAGCGTGAGCGTGAGGCCCGCCACCGGGCGGAGGGCGCGCTGGAGCACGCGACGGCCCGGCTGACCCGCGAGGCCCTGGATGGCAACGCGCGCCACCTCGCGCTGGAGCGGCTGACCGAGGAGGCGGAGTTTCGTGAGCGGTTCATCGGCATCCTCGGGCACGACCTGCGCAACCCCCTGAATGCCATTGCCCTGTCCGCGCGAGCCATGGCGCAACGCACGCTGCCGGCGGCCCAGCAGCAGCAGTGCGCCCAGCGAATCGAGGCGAGCGCCGCGCGGATGGGCGCCATGATTTCCGACATCCTCGACCTCACCCGCGCGCGTCTGGCGGGCGGCATCCCCCTGCACCTGGGGACGGTCAGCCTGGCCATCATCTGCCGGATGGTGGTGGAGGAGCTGTCCGCCGCGCATCCGGGCCGGCACATCACCCTGGACGTGGAGGGCGCGTCGGAGGGCTTCTGGGACGCGGACCGGATGGCGCAGGTGCTCAGCAACCTGGTGGGCAACGCACTGGAGCACGGCGCCGAGGACACGCCCGTCCGGCTCAAATGTATCGCCGTGGACGGTGAGCAGGTCCTGGAGGTCCACAACACCGGGACGCCCATTCCGCCTCAACAGATGGAGACATTGTTCGACCCGTTCCGCCAGGTGGGCACTGCTCCTGGGAAGGGCCACCGTCGTGGCGCTGGTGGCCTGGGGCTGGGACTCTTCATCGTGAAACAAATCGTCCAGGCGCACGGAGGAGCTGTGTGCGTGTCCTCCTCCGAGGCAGAGGGAACGACCTTCACGGTGAAAATGCCACGAGACGCGCGACAGTCGCAGGAGCCCGCACCCTTGGGCGTGAGACATCGCGTGTGACTGCAACGTTGGCGGCTGGGCGGATTGAACGCTGAGCGTCAGCCGGCGCACGGACTACGTGTTTGCCGCATGACCGACGTGCGCGAACTGCCCGAGAGGGCACCTGTCAGAGGGGAAAAGAAGGACTACCGGTTATCTTGGCCGCGAGAAACGCGGCTACCCCCAAAAACCGGAGGCAGCCATGTATCACCACCCCACCTCGAAGACCTGTTCCAGCTCCAAGGTCACCTACGCCGGACGCCGTTGTGCGCACCGGTGGGAGCTGCTGCCAGCGTTGCTTCTTGTCGCCGCCGTGGGGTGTGGCCCGGCGGAGCCGATGGATACGGCGAGCGAGACGCTGGGCACCCAGTCGGACGCGTTGGTGTCGTCCAATGGCCTGTCCACCAATGGCTTGTCGACAAACGGGCTGTCGACGAACGGCTTGTCGACGAACGGCCTGTCCACCAATGGCTTGTCGACGAATGGACTGTCGACGAACGGCTTGTCGACGAATGGTTTCAGCACGTGGTTCAGCGCGGACCCCGTCAAGGCCGAGGAGGTGATGCGATACATCGTCCGGTGCGCGCTCGCCTCCGGCCAATCCCTGACGTATACGCATGCGGGCACCACGCACACCTGGCAGGGTTCCCTGGGGCTGGCGCCGACGTGGTCGAACCCCACGCCTCCGCCTCCGTCGAGCCCGGGCGCTCCGGTTGCCCCGGAGCCCGAGCAGCAGTTGGTGTCGAGCTGCCTGGCGGCACACGTGAACAAGTACGGTGTGCACCTGAACATCTCCGTGCAGGGCAAGGACTCGCAGGGCGTCGTCATTCCGACGACGGCCGAGGAGGTGCAGACCTACAACCAGAATGAGGCCGTCTTCTTCGGCAACCTCTTCAATGGTCAGGGACTCTTCGCGGCCAATGACGCGCCCTATCTGGCCTACGACGAGAGCACGGTGCGCGCGTGCGGCCTGTCGTCGTGGAGCGGGGACCCGGACTGCGCGGCCGTCATCACCCACGTGGGGGCTGCCCTGACGTACTGCCAGCAGGACTCCACGCGGACGTACTACACGCGCTGCACGTACAACGGCGTGACGTACCGCCCGCTCACCACGCGTATCCGTCCCCAGGACATCTACAAGTGCGGTGATGGGACGTGCCAGCTCTCCGAGAGCTGCGGCACCAGCAACACGCCGGACAGCTGCGCCGCGGACTGTGGCGCCTGCTAGGCGCTGACGTCTTCGCGGCGCCCCCGTGCCGCGCGCAGTGGCGGCCTTTCCTCCTACCCCTCGGGAGGATGCCATGGCAGTCCCAGCCTGTCCGAGCGCGGTGGCCGCCGCATCCAGGCTGACGATGTGGGTTGTCCCCGGGCCGTCCCCGAACGCCCGGCTCATTCAAATGGCTGTCCGCCAGATGCATCCACACCTCCCGCGCTTCGCTGGGGGCAGGGAGCGGTTTGCCTGATGCATCGTTGTTCGTGGCCGTGGGTCAGCGGGCCGCGACCTGACGGAAGGTGACGCCGTCGAGCTCCAGGCGCTGGACCGCGTCCACGAAGCGCTGCGTGGCCAGGATGAGCGTGGGCCAGTCCGCGAGGCGGAAGACGTCCACAGTGGTGGGGATGGAGGTCGTGTCGAGGAGATAGGGGGCGGGGAGACCGTAGCTCTCAACGCCACATGTGGGGCACGGAGGCTCCCGGTCGGATGGAAGGCAGTCCGGGTGGAAGCGCCCACAGGGCGTCAGCTGGAGTTCGAGCAGCTCGGGCGGGTTCCTTCCGCTTCCCTTGAGTTGCATCGGGCAGCCGTTCAGCCCTTGCAATCCTGATTGCCGCAGTTGTTCCAGCGCTTCACGGCGGAGGCTCAGGGACCACGCTTGAAGATGTAGCTGTCCAAAGGTTCCGGAGGCGCGTCCGGTCATCGGGCCAAACTTGGTTCCGGGCATCAACGCGAACCCGGGGGGCACCTGGGGCCGCACCTGTTCGCGCAATCGAGCCCACTCCTCGTATGGCTCAGGGCGGGGCTCTTCGTACTCGTGCCGTGTCGGGAGCGATGTCAGGTCCACGCATGGATAGTGAAGCCCGGCGGTGCTCCAAGTTGCACCACCGCCGGGACAGTCCGCGAGTCCAGGCAGGCTCCATCGATGCGCGGCATTCAGGTTCCCCGTGTAGCGCGACGGTCGCGGCGCCTCGACTTGATAGATGCGCAATCCGGCCTCTTCCTTGGGTGTCATGGAACCCGCCCCACGCCAGCATGCGCGGAGCGGGCCGGCCCAGGGTGAGGCGTGTTACGGGGCGCTCACCGACGCGGACAGGCAGGCCGCCGCCATGCCGGGCGTGCTGCTCTGGCGCGGCTCCACCGACGACAGTTCCTCCTCCTCCTCGGAAGGAATCTGGGCGTCCGGCGTGCACGTGCCGCCCAGCTCGTAGTCGCTGAACCACCGCTCACAGGTGATGATGCGACTCCCCCAGGGCACCGCACAAACGAGCGAGCAGGGCGCTTCGTCGGCACACTGCACGTCGCAATCTGGGGGAAGCGCTGACGCGGACAGCGGGGAGAGCGTGACAAGGGCCGCGGCGCTCACGAACAGCGTCTTCGAAAGCAGGTTCATGGTGACTCCACGACGACGGGTGGCCGGACCACGAAGTGTGTCCCGGCACCCGCAGTATCTAATTTGACAGGGAAAACTTCAAAAGCAGCACTTGCGGCTTATGGGTCAACAGTGCCCCATTCTGGAATGACTTGCACAGACGCGAACGTCAGGATGGCCGCACCTGGGAGCGGGCCTGTCCCGGGAAGAAGGGGTGACGGCCTTCCTGCAGAAACGGCCGCCTCGCTTCACCCGGACCGTGGCGCATGATGTGCCCTCGTTCCTGCCATTGCGGGAGGGGTCGCCATGAACTCGGCCGACGCACCCCGCTGGAAGCGGTTGGAGCCTGACGAACGCCGCGA
Organism: Myxococcus sp. CA005; assembly: GCF_006518205.1. NCBI lineage: Bacteria > Pseudomonadati > Myxococcota > Myxococcia > Myxococcales > Myxococcaceae > Myxococcus > Myxococcus sp. CA005. Next base: position 120,244 of record NZ_SRLV01000010.1, read on the forward strand.
GCAGATTCTGGAGTGTGCCTGGGCGCCAACGTCGTGCTGCTGGAAAAGACAGACACGCCCAACCCCCGCTGCCCGGGACAGTGCACACGGTAGCGCAGGCCATCCAGGACGCGGGGGGCCAGGCGCTCGCGGCGGTGGGAGACGTGTGGGAGGATGCGGACGGGCGGCGCGCCGTGGACGAGGCCGCGGCGCGCTTTGGCGGCATCGATTTCTGCGCGAACAACGCTAGCGCCCCGGCGTCGCATCCGTACATCCTGCCGCTGTCCCCACCGGTCAACCTCTCGCTGCGCTGGCTGGCGCCGCCCCCGGCGTACAGGATGGCGGAGTATTGGTGACGGACCCTGCGTGCATCGTCGCCGACCGTTGCTTGCAGTTGCTCGGGGGGTACGGGTACATGAAGGAGTACTCCTTCGCCCACCTGTTCGCGGACACGCGTGTGCTGCGAATCCTTGCCGGCGCGAACGAGATCATGAAAGAGCTCGTCGCCCGTTCCCCGTAGACCCACATCCCCGTCCCAAGGAGGCTCTTCGTGAGCCAGGAAGCATTCATCTTCGACGCCGTCCGGACCCCTCGCGGCAAGGGCAGGAAAGGCGCGCTGCACGGCACCAAGCCCATCACGCTGCTCACCGGGCTGGTGGACGCGCTCAAGAAGCGTCACCCGAACCTGGACCCCCAGCGCATCGACGACGTGGTGCTCGGTGTCGTGTCGCCGGTGGGTGAGCAGGGCGCCGACATCGCCCGTACCCTGGTGCTGGCGGCGGGGCTGCCAGAGACTGTGGGTGGCGTGCAGCTCAACCGCTTCTGCGCGTCCGGCCTCACGGCGGTGAACATGGCCGCCCAGCAGGTGCGCTCGGGCTGGGAGCACCTGGTCATCGCGGGCGGCGTGGAGAGCATGTCGCGCGTGCCCATGGGCTCGGACGGCGGCGCCTGGGCCATGGACCCGGCCACGAACTTCGACACCTACTTCGTCCCGCAGGGCATCTCCGCGGACCTCATCGCCACCATCGAGGGCTTCACGCGCGAGGACGTGGACCGCTACGCGGCCCGTTCGCAGCAACTGGCGGCCCAGGCGTGGGCCGGCGGGTACTTCAAGAACTCGGTCGTCCCGGTGGTGGACCAGAACGGCCTCACCGTGCTGGACCATGACGAACTCATGCGCCCGGACTCCACCGTGGCGTCGCTCGGCAAGCTCAACCCGTCCTTCTCCGTCATGGGCGAGGCGGGCGGCTTCGACGCGGTGGCCCTGCAGAAGTACCACTTCGTGGAGCGCATCGAGCACGTCCACACGCCGGGCAACTCGTCGGGCATCGTGGACGGCGCGGCGCTGGTGCTCATCGGCTCCGAGCAGGTGGGCAAGTCGCTGGGCCTCACGCCGCGCGCGCGCATCGCCGCGGTGGCCACGTCCGGCTCGGACCCCACCATCATGCTCACCGGCCCGATTCCGGCCACCCAGAAGCTGCTGGAGATTGCGGGCCTGTCGGTGAAGGACATCGACCTGTTCGAACTCAACGAGGCCTTCGCCTCGGTGGTGCTCAAGTACCAGAAGGACCTCGGCATTCCGGACGAGAAGCTGAACGTGAACGGCGGCGCCATCGCCATGGGGCACCCGCTGGGCGCCACGGGCGCGATGATTCTGGGGACGATGGTGGACGAGCTGGAGCGACGCAAGGCGCGCCGCGCGGTCATCACCTTGTGCGTCGGTGGTGGCATGGGCGTGGCCACCCTCATCGAGCGCGTCTGAGCTTCTCTTCCAACACTTCGACAGGATTCGAGCGAACCCCATGAGCGAGCAGAACACCATCCGCTGGGACAAGGACGCCGACGGCATCGTCGTCTTGACGTTGGATGACCCGAACCAGTCCGCGAACACCATGAACGCCGCGTACCTGAAGTCCATGCGCGCGACGGTGGACCGGCTGGTCAAGGAGAAGGACACCGTCGCCGGTGTCATCCTCACCTCCGCGAAGAAGACCTTCTTCGCCGGTGGTGATTTGAAGGACCTGCTGAAGGTGCGCAAGGAGGACGCGAAGCAGGCCTTCGAGCTGGGGCAGGAAATCAAGGCGCAGCTGCGCACGCTGGAGACGCTGGGCAAGCCCGTGGTCGCGGCCATCAACGGCGCGGCGCTGGGCGGCGGGCTGGAGATCGCGCTCGCGTGCCACCACCGCATCATCGCGGACGTGAAGGGTGCCCAGGTGGGCCTGCCGGAAGTCACGCTGGGCCTCTTGCCTGGCGGTGGCGGCGTGGTGCGCACGGTGCGGATGCTGGGCATCGTGGACGCGCTGATGAAGGTGCTGCTCCAGGGCCAGCGCTACCGCCCGCAGGAGGCGAAGGAGGCCGGCCTGGTCCATGAGGTGGTGGACTCCGTGGAGGCGCTGCTGCCCGCGGCCAAGGCGTGGGTGAAGGCCCATCCCACCGCGCAGCAGCCGTGGGACCAGAAGGGCTACAAGATTCCGGGCGGCACGCCGTCGTCTCCGGGGCTGGCGGCGAACCTGCCCGCGTTCCCCGCGAACCTGCGCAAGCAGCTCAAGGGCGCGAACATGCCGGCGCCCCGCGCCATCATGGCCACGGCCGTGGAGAGCACGCAGGTGGACGTGGACACCGCGTTCACCGTGGAGTCGCGCTACTTCACCGAGCTCGTCACCGGGCAGGTCGCGAAGAACATGATTCAGGCGTTCTTCTTCGACATGCAGCACATCAACTCCGGTGGCGGCCGTCCCAAGGGCTACCCGCAGCACACCGCGAAGAAGGTGGGCGTGCTGGGCGCGGGGATGATGGGCGCGGGCATCGCCTACGTCTGCGCCAAGGCCGGCATCGACGTGGTGCTCAAGGACGTGAGCCTCGCGTCGGCGGAGAAGGGCAAGCAGTACTCCGTGAAGCTGGTGGAGAAGGCCATCCAGAAGGGCAAGTCCACGAAGGAGAAGGGGGACGCGCTGCTGGCGCGAATCCACCCCACCACGGACGCCGCCGACCTCAAGGGGTGTGACCTCGTCATCGAGGCCGTGTTCGAGGACGTGAAGCTCAAGCACCAGGTCTTCCAGGAAGTGCAGGACGTGGTCGCCCCGGACGCGGTGCTCGGGTCCAACACGTCCACGCTGCCCATCTCCGTGCTCGCCGAGGGCGTGAAGCGGACGGAGGACTTCGTGGGCATGCACTTCTTCTCGCCCGTGGACAAGATGCCGCTGCTGGAGCTCATCGCGGGCAAGAAGACGAGCGACGCCACGCTCGCGAAGGCCATCGACATCGCGGTGCAGATTGGGAAGACGCCCATCGTCGTCAACGACAGCCGGGGCTTCTTCACCAGCCGCGTCATCGGCACCTTCCTCAACGAGGCCATCGCCATGGTGGGCGAGGGCATCTCGCCCGCCTCCGTCGAGCAGGCCGGCCTCCAGGCGGGCTACCCCGCCGCCCCGCTCCAGTTGGTGGACGAACTCACGCTGACGCTGCCGCGCAAGATTCGTCAGGAGACGAAGGCGGCCATCCTGGCGGAGGGCAAGCCCTGGGTGGAGCACCGCAGCTACGCCGTGATGGACGCGATGATTGACCAGCACCAGCGCAAGGGCCGCTCCACCGGCGGCGGGTTCTACGACTACGTGGACGGCAAGCGCACGGGCCTATGGGCGGGACTGGCGCAGCACTTCACCAAGCCCGGCCACACCATCCCCTTCGAGGACATGAAGGAGCGGATGCTGTTCGCCGAGGCCGTCGACACGGTGCGCTGCTTCGACGAAGGCGTGCTGCGCTCCGCCGCGGACGCGAACATCGGCTCCATCCTCGGCATCGGCTTCCCGGCATGGACGGGCGGCGTGGCGCAGTTCATCAACGGCTATGAGGGCCGGACGGGCAACGGGCCGCGGGGCTTCATTGCCCGCGCGCGGGAGCTCGCGCAGCGCTACGGTGCGCACTTCGAGCCGCCGGCGTCGCTCGTCGAGATGGCCGAAAGAGGCGAATTCTTGAAGTAGCAGCTCACACAAGGAGAGGTCCGATGACGCAGGGCTCCAGCCGTCTCGCCGCCGTTCCACCTTCGTTCGATGCGAAGGCGCTCGTCGAGAAACAGCGAGCCCGTTTCGAGACCCGTGCCACGCTGCCGCTGGCGTGGCGACGGGAGCAGTTGCAGGTACTCGAACGGGCGGCACGCAAGTACGAGGCGGAGATTCTCGCCGCCCTGCAGTCGGACCTCTCCAAGAGCCCCGAGGAGGCCTACCTCACGGAGGTGGGCAGCATCTACGGGGAGCTGAAGGACGCGCTGAAGAACGTGAAGGCGTGGATGGCGCCGCGCAAGGGGGCGGCGCCGCTCGCCATCCAACCCGCGCGCGTCTGGCAGTACTCGGACCCGCTGGGCGTGACGCTCATCATCTCCCCGTGGAACTACCCCTATCAGTTGGCGATTGCTCCGCTCATCGGGGCGCTCGCCGCGGGCTGTACCGCCGTGCTGAAGCCCAGCGAGTTGTCCCCGGCGACGTCCGCCGTGCTCGCGCGGATGCTGAAAGAAGCCTTCCCCGAGGATGTCGTCGCCGTCGTGGAAGGCGGCGCGGAGGAGAGCCGCGCCCTGCTCGACGAGCGCTGGGACCTCATCTTCTTCACCGGCGGTCCCCAGGTGGGCCGGGTGGTGGCGGAAGCCGCGGCGAAGCACCTGACGCCCACCGTGCTGGAGTTGGGCGGCAAGAGCCCCTGCATCATCGACAAGAGCGCGGACCTGGAAGTCACCGCGCGCCGCATTGCCTGGGGCAAGTACCTCAACGCCGGGCAGACCTGCATCGCCCCGGACTACGTGCTCATTCCGCCCGAGCTCAAGGGCCGCTTCACGGAGCTGGTCCAGAAGGCTGTCACCGACTTCTACGGGGCGAACACGCGTGAGAGCCGCGACTATGGCCGCATCATCAGTTCGCGGCACTTCGAGCGCGTCTCGAAGCTGGCGCAGGACGGGACCGTAGCCTTTGGCGGTGAGCGGGACGCGGACAGTCGCTTCTTCGCGCCCACCGTCATCATCGATGCGCCGCTGTCCAGCCCGCTCATGCAGGAGGAGATTTTCGGGCCCCTGCTGCCGGTGGTGGACTGTCCGAGCATCGACGAGGCCATCCGCTTCGTCCGCGCGAGGCCGAAGCCGCTGGCGCTCTACACCTTCTCCAAGGACGCGGCGGTCAACGAGCGCGTCCTCACGGAGACGTCGAGCGGCGGCGCGGTGGCCAACGATGTATGCGTCCACTTCGCCGCGAAGGGCCTGTCTTTCGGAGGCGTGGGGGAGTCCGGCACCGGCGGCTACCACGGCCAGGCCAGCTTCGACGCCTTCAGCCACCGCAAGGGGGTGGTGAAGCGGCCCTTCCTGCTCGACCTGAAGCTGCGCTACCCGCCCTACACGGGGAAGCTGGGCCTCTTCAAACGCTTCCTGTGACGCGGAGGCCGCGGCCTCCTGGCGGGTGCTCCAGGAGGCCGGCGCCCGCGCGCAGACTCGATTTTCGCCATGCTGCTGGGGAGCAAGGCAGGGAGGCGAGGGGATGGCACCACGCATCGCGCTCCAGGCCTCCGGCGGTGACCGCAGTCGCCAGGCGAATGGCGCCAGTCATCACGGAGTCCGTTGCCGGGCTCACCTGCAGACAAGCGCGTTTGCTTTCATTTCCCCGAGGGAAAGTTGGAGTCGAAGCGCTCCCGGAAAAGTCAGACCGACCCTGTATGAATCTCCCTGCGCGGCGCGATTCGGGGCGTCGCCGAAAGGGTTGCCTTCATAATGAATATGTCATTGATTTCCCTCGGGCTTTTGGTCGGCATGACAGGGGTCGGCTGCGCGGGGCTCGACGAGGCCGAGGCGGTGGACTCCGTATCGACGGACGCGACCTCCCAGGTCACCCAAGACCTGGTCACCCATGTCACCGGTACCAGCCCGGTCACCTTCGTCGCCACGTCGGGCAACGAGACGAAGCCTTACGACCAGTCCGCCACGTCGGTGGTGGCATACACGCGAAACTCAACGACCGGGGCGTTCACGGCGTATCCGGGCACGGGCTCCGCGGACGGCACCATCTCCGTGCCGAACGTCCCTTCCGGCCGCATCTACCTGAAGCTGGGCTCGCGCTACCTGGTGAGCACCAGCCGCGCGTTCGATCTGGGCTCCACGGAGTGGGGCCGCGATGGCACCTTCGCCTCGCTGCCCACTCCGGTGACGGTGTCCGCCACCGGCTTGTCCCCCTGGCATCCGGGGGACTTCCTGGAAATGTATTCGTTGAACGCGGGCGCGTTCGGCTACATGGGCGGCGCCGCCACGGGGCGCCCCCTGGCGGGCGCCACGTCGCTCTCCGGGCTGAGCTTCGATTACGCCCACATGCTCAACCCGGTGCTGCTCGACAGCAGCCGCGGGGATGTGTTCTCGCTCGCTCAGATGCGGTTGCAGACGAGCGCGAATGGAGTGTCCTACCGCGCGATGCACAAGGTGCTCAACGCGAGCATGACGCAGGTGGAGGGCCAGCCCACCACCGTCAACGGAACCTTCACCCAGCCCGTCGCGACAGGCACCTTCGAGGTGGACTGGAGACGCTCGGCCTTCGAAGCCATGCGCACCCAGGTGAACCCGGGCGCGGTCAGCACGTACAACGAGATCTGGATGTCCGCCCGGCCGGCCGCGCTGAGCTCAGCGTTCGCGTCCATCAGCGGGCCGCCACTGCTCGTGAAGCTCAATCCTGACGCGCAGCGGACCGACATCGTCACGGGGAGCATGACCTACAACAACCCGCTCCCGGCGGCGTGGCAGAAGGTGGCGACCGCCGTCGCGGGCTTCACGCAGAGCTACGCGCTGGGAACCGCGACGCCCTACACCATGAACGTGGACATCCGCGTGGAGCAAGAGGCGAGCGCGTTCACCGCCGCGCCCGTGGAGCCCCTCGTCGGGCCGGTGCAGGCGCCCCTGGTGAACACGCGCGGCGCGTTCCAGAACCTCACGGGCGTGGGGACTGACGCCTCGCTGCGCTGGTCGAAGCCGCTGATCGGCACGGCCACGAACTACGTGGTGAACATCTACCGGCTCGGCACGAGCAACGGCTCCACCACCGCGACGCGCGTGGCGATGCTGCACACGGATCTCCAAAGCGTGTACCTGCCCCCGGACGTGCTGCGGGCGGGCGGGACGTACTTCGCGGAAATCCAGAGCTGGTACCAGCCCGGCTCGAACCTCGCGACGAGCCCGTTCAAGCGCTCGCTGCCTCGAGGCCGCGCCAGCGTGCTCACCGGCATGTTCAGCCCGTAGACGCTGAAGTCCTGGGAAGGAAGGGAGCCCGCTCCCTCTCTTCCTCACGAGCCGCATCGCTTCAGCGAGGCTCAGACTCGACTTTCGCCATGCTGCTGGGGAGCAAGGCAGGGAGGCGAGGGGATGCGCGGATGGGGGGAGGTAGCTCATGCGCGCATCCCTTCCGTTGCTTATTGGCATGGTGACAACAGGCGACGGGTCGGCTCCCGGGTGAAGGCTCACAATACGCAGCACGTTAGGGATTCCCGGTGTGGGCTCGCGTCTGTTGGCCGCTGGTGGGAATCGCGTAGGGTGGATGGATGGCATCGAAGCGTGTTCCCACCGTCACTGAAATCGGGCCCGGCACCTCGGCGCTCCATGCCGCGTTCTGCGACTACGTGTCGCGAGTCTTCACCCGCGCCGACTTCCGGCGTTGGACGCAGTGGGGTGAATGGAACGACGACTACCGCACGTTCGCGGTGGTGGATGACGGCCGGGTGCTGGCCAATGCCTCGGTGATGCGGATGCGGTTGTTGCTCGAAGGGCGGGAGGTGACGGGCTACCAGCTTGGCGCCGTGGGGAGCCTGCCTTCCGAACGTGGGCGGGGGCTGGCGCGCGCGGTGATGAACGCTGCGCTGGCGCACTGTGGGGATGCGCCCGTGCTGCTGTTCGCCAACAAGAGCGTGCTGGAGTTCTACCCGCGCTTCGGCTTCGAGCCTCGGCGCCAGACGCTGTTCTCCGCCTCCCACGTGGCGCGGCCGGGAGAGACGGCGGCGCCGCAGCTCGACGTGGCGGAGGCGGACGTGCGGGCGCGGCTCCGGATGCTCTCTGACGAGGGGCTGCCGGTGACGGAGCGCTTCGGCGCGCGGGGGACGGCCGCCATTGCCAGTTGGTATGCGGCGAACGGGTTCGCTCGGCCGCTGCGAGCCCTGAGTGACGATGCCTGGGTGTTCACGGAGGTGGAGGGCGAGACGCTGTTCATCGACGACATCTTCGCGCGTGCGCCCTTTGATTTACGGGCGGCGCTGCCGCGGCTCATCGACCGGCCGATTTCGTCCATCCAGTTCGGCTTCACGCCGGAGCGCTGGTGGCCCGGCGCGGTGGAGGCGGGCGAGGACATGGAGGCCGACCTGTTCGTGCGGGGAGTGCCGTCCCCACGTGAGGCGAACCTCTTTCCCGTCATGGCGCGGACCTGAGCCCGGGGCCGATTGTCAGCCGTTCGCGAGTCCCCCTGCCCGCGAACCCACGGACGGCGCCACCTATTCGTGCGCCGGACGTGATGGGGCTTGCTCCCGGCGGCGCGTGCGCCCGCCTTCGCTCCCGTGCGATTCGTGCGCCCGCCCTTGTCTGGAGGCAGTGGCAGCCGCCAGGAGTTGGCGAAACCTGGGACATGCCATGTGGCTCGGCGCGGGGCAGTTCGCCGCGTGCCGCAGGCCATCGCGCATGGCGCTCAGCCGCCGGATGGTGCTGTCGAGTTCCTCCGCCTTCGCCGTCAGCAGCTCCCGGTCGATGCGCGGTTGTCCGTCCGGCGCGAACATCCGAGCCAGCTCATCCAGTGAGAAGCCGGCTTCGCGTCCCAGGGCGATGAGTGCGAGCCGCTCCAGCACGTCGGGATTGAACAGGCGGCGCAGGCCTCGCCTGCCCGTCGAGGAGAGCAGGCCCTTTGCTTCATAGAAACGCAGCGTCGAGGCAGGAACGCCCGTGCGCCGGGCCACCTCGGTGATGTCCAGGTCTCTCACCCTGTTGACCTCAAGTCGACTTGAACTGGCACTGTACGGCCTTCACATTTTGAAGGCATGTGAAGGGAGACGCGCGATGGCATCTGGTCACCAACCCCCGGAGGGGCAGGCAGCGCTTTGGAATGGCCCCGCGGGACAGGCCTGGGTCGATAGTCGGGACCTGCTTGAAGGGATGTTCAAGCCGTTCGAGGACCTGCTCGTCGAAGCTGTCCAAGCCCGCGGCGCGCGTCAGGTGCTCGACGTGGGCTGTGGGACGGGCAGCACGACGCTCGCCGTCGCGCGGCGGCTCGGTGCCCAGGGGCACTGCGTCGGCATCGACATCTCCGCGCCCATGCTCGCGGCGGCGCGGGCCCGGGCCGAAGCGGAGCATGTGGCCGCCAGCTTCATCGAGGCCAACGCGGAGCATCACGCTTTCGAGCGAGGGCGCTTCGACATGGTGATTTCACGCTTCGGCGTGATGTTCTTCGACGATGCCGTCCAGGCCTTCGTGAACCTGAGACGTTCCGCAAGGGAGAATGCCGGGCTGAGCTTCGTCGTCTGGCGAAGCCCCTCGGAGAACCCGTTCATGACGACCGCCGAGCGGGCCGCGGCGCCCCTCCTTCCAAACATGCCCGCCCGCCAGCCGAACGCGCCGGGCCAGTTCGCCTTCGCGGATGGGGACCGGGTCCATCGCATCCTGGAGCAGAGCGGGTGGATGGACATCGGCATCCACCCCATTGATGCCACCTGCACCCTGCCCGAGCAGGGGTTGCTGCAGTACGTGACCCGGCTTGGGCCCGTCGGCCGCGTTCTTCACGAAGCCGACGAGAGGACCCGGACTCGCGTCATCGAAACCGTCCGCGCCGCCTTCAACCCCTATGTGCACGGCGACGAGGTGCGGTTCACCGCCGCTTGCTGGCGGGTCGAAGCGCGCGCTCCCGCTGAGGCCCTCTCGGCGTGACGTGACGGGCGGCTCCCTGTGGGCCGCCGTCACCCGTCTGGGAGAAGGTTTGGGGACTACTGCTGCCGGCCCTCGATGGCGCACATGAGCACCGCCGCCGCGATGCCGAACCGCCGGTCCAGCTGACGGTGGGTGTCCATGGAGAAGTCCAAATCAATCTTCTGGATGAACGGGTTGAAGCGCTGGTGGAAGGCGAGCACCTGGTTGAGGCCCATCGTCCCGGTGAAGGACTGGGGAATCAGCGCGGTCAGCAAGCGGCGCACCAGCGCCAACATCATGCTGTCCTCTTCAATCTTCCCCACCTCCTGGTCATTCGCGTCCAGCACCAGCCACTGGTCGCGGAGGATGGAGCGCAGGCCCTTGCGGCGCAGCGCGCCCACGCGCTCGCCCGTGGTGGCATCCGTCACGTCGTACGTCATGCCGAAGTCGAGGATGCCGCGCGCCTTGATGGTGAGCAGCTCCTCACGCATCTCCTCGTCGCTGTAGATGCGGATGTCCTCCTTCAACTTGAAGGCCTTCAGCTTCGAGTAGAAGGCGAGGTTGCCCGCCTCGTCATAGATGTGGAACGCGTCGCCGAACAGCTTGAAGAACTTGCGGCGAATCATGTAGCGCGTCTGGCCGAAGCGGCCGGGGGCCAGGTGACTGGGGGGACGGGTCTGGAGTGCGGTCGACATTCCGGCACCCATAGCAAAGGTCGCCAGTGACTGGCACGGGGCACTCGCTCATTGCGAGCCCGGTAATTCCCGCGAGGTGTGAGCGCTTCAACGGGAAGGCGGGTACTTCTGTAGCTTGCGCTGGAGCGAGCGCCGGTGGATGCCCAGCTTGCGCGCCGCCTCGGAGATGTTGCCGCCGCAGTCCGCCAGCACGCGGTTGATGTGCTCCCACTCGGCGCGCGCCAGGGACGGGGCCTCGAAGCGCTCCGATGTCGCGACGGAGGGCTCGCCGGACGCACGCGCGAAGGCCGCGAGCAGGTCATCCGCGTCCGCGGGCTTCGGGAGGTAGTTCACCGCGCCCAGCCGGATGGCATCCACCGTGGTGGCGATGCTCCCGTAACCCGTGAGGACGACGACGCGCGTGGAGGCATCCACCGTGAGCAAATCCCTCACCACCTCCAGGCCGCTGCGGCCCGGCATGCGCAGGTCCACCACCGCGTACTCGGGCGACTCGCGGCGCGCGGCGGCAAGGGCTTCGTCGTAGTCCCCCGCGGTGGTGACGTCCCAGCCGCGCTCGCGGAAGGCGCGGGCCAGCCGCTCGCGCAGGGTGGAATCGTCATCCACCAGCAACAGGCTGGGGCGCTGCTCCGTGCCCGCGCTCGCGATGCTCATGGCGCGCCCTCCGTCACCGGCAGCGAGAGGCTCGCCGTGGTGCCCCGGCCCGGCGTCGAGCGCAGCTCCAGGGAGCCGCCCAACTGCTCCACCAGCGTGCGCGCCAGGAAGAGCCCCAGGCCCATTCCTTCGCCCGGTGGCTTGGTGGTGAAGAAGGGCTCGCCCGCCCGGGACAACACGTCCGCCGCCATCCCCGTGCCCGCGTCGCGCACCTCCAGCAGGGCACCTTCGCCGCGCGCTTGCACGCGCAGCTCCACGGGACGTGACACCTGGGACGCCTGGAGCGCGTTCTTCACCAGCCCGCGCAGCACCCGGGCCAGTGCCCGGGGTGGGCCGTGGACGCGCCAGTCGCGGGCCTCGGTGGGCAGTTCGACCGTCACCCGCTCCGCGCCGGGAAGCTCCGCCAGCATGTCCTCCACGAGCCGGCCCAGGGGCACGGGGTGGAAGGGCTCACCCGTCGTCTGCCCGGCGTCCGCGGACATCTGCACCAGGACGTCGCGGCAGCGGTCCACCTGCTGGCGGATGAGGCGCAAATCTTCGCGAACGGACTCGGAGGTGCCCGCGGTGGCCAGCGCGCGCTCCACCTCCTTGGTCACCACGGCGATGGTGGACAGCGGCGTGGACAGCTCGTGCGCGGCGCCCGCGGCGAGCGTCGCCAGCGAGGCCACCTTCTCCCGCCGCGCGTGCAGCGCGCGCGCCTGCGCCAGCTCCTGCTCCCGCGCCCCGAGCGCCCGCGTGACGCGCTGGACGAAGTAGACAATGAAGCCCGCGGCCACGGCGAAGGCCACCCACATGCCGTTGATGTGCAGCCGCATCAGCTCCGCGTGGTCCGGCCGCGACAGGCCCGCTGGCAGCTCCACGTCCTGCAACACGAACAGCGAGCCGAAGGCCGTCAGCGTGAAGCCGAGCAGACCCCACATCCACCGCGAGGGCAGCAGCACGGTGCCCAGCGCCACGTTCACCAGGTAGAGCGTGGTGAAGGGGTTGTGCGTGCCGCCGCTGAGGGCCAGCAAGCCGGTGAGCACCAGCGTGTCCCACAGCATCAGCTTGCCAAGGGTGCCCTCCGTCACCCGGAGGCCGCGCGCCAGCCACGCCCGCACCGACACGTTGGTCAGCGCCTCCAGGCCCAGCAGCGCGGCCAGCTCCGGTATCGGCAGCGCCAGCTCCAACCCGAAGGCCGCCACGCCGATGACGAGCGTCTGGCCCAATAGCAGGCCCCATCGCAAGCGCAGCAGCCACTCCAGGTTGATGCGGGCCCGGGAGTCGGGCTCTGGGAGCGGCGGGGCGGCTTGGGGCGGAGGCGTCATGGTGCGACGGAGGAGGGAGGCACCACCGAGCGGGCCACGTTGCCCACCAGGTCCACGTTGGCGGGTGGCTGCTCGGCGCTGACGCCATCCAGCCACGTATCCCACGAGAGCGCAAAGACGAGCTGCGTGTGAGGATTGGCTTCCGACAGCGTCACCCACTCCAGTAGCACGTCCACCGAGGCGCGCGTCTGGAAGCTCACCTCGAAGGGCTGGGGCTCGCTGTCCTGTCCGGTGCCCAGGGTGCCGCGCAGGTGCAGGCTGCGGCCCACCATGTCCACCGGCGCGTCGCCCTGGGCGGCGGCGGCCAGGCCTTGTGCATTGTTGCCCGCGGGCTCGAAGTGGAGGCGCGCGTGGCAGTAGCGGCCCGGCGGCGGGTGCACCGCGCCCAGCGGAATGACCGTCCCATCCTCGCTGCCCAGGTTCACGACGTGGGCGGTGTCCAGCCGCGTGGGGTGGGTCACCGTGTGGTGGGCCCACGCCGTGCCCACGGGGGACAGTTGGCGCAGGACGCGTTTCCAGCCGACCTCCGCGCAGGGGAGCAGCTCCACGCTGCCCAGCGTGACGAAGCCGCTGGTGAGGACGGCGCGGGTGCCCTGGTCGTTCATGAGCTCGCGCGCGCCGGCCGCGCCCGAGATGGGCCGCGCCCGGGCGGTGATGAGCGCGAGGTCGAGCGTCATGCCGTCCTGGACGTTGGTGCCGCCGCAGCCGGCGAGAGACAGGAGCGCGGCGGCGCTCACGGTGACGGGCTTGAGGAAGGAGCGCATGGTTCAGAGGTCGTAGGCGACGGACAACATCGCGATGGGCGTGGGGACAACGCGGCCACGCAGTTGGTTGATGAAGGGCACGCGCACGCCCGCCGCGACGACGACGTCCATGCCCGGGCTGAAGATCACATCGGGAGACGCGTAGCCGATGAATCCGCCTGTGTGCTCATGGCGCTCGCTGTCCGTGTGGCCCTGGTGCTCGCCTTTCGAGTCGGCCGGCGCTTCCAGGCGGCTGTCGAAGCCCAGGCGCAGGGCCCAGCGGGCCGATGGCTGGTATTGCGCGGCGAGCGTGGTGCGGAGGGAGGCACCCGCGCGGAAGCCTTGGATGCCGCGCGTGGGGAAGAAGCTGGTGGCGCTGGCCAGGAAGGACCAGCTGCCGCGGAAGTGCTGATAGGCGAGGCCGGCCAGTGGATCCACGGAGCCGCTGCCGAGCTGACTGTCCAGGGCCAGTTGGGCGCCGTCCGGACCGCGCAGCACGGGCGCGGTGGGGAGCTTCACGCCGCCCAACGCGCTGAACAGGTGGTCCGCGGAGAAGGCCTTGTCCTGGAAGAGGAACACCTTCGCGGCGACCTCCACGTCGCCAATGCCCCAGCCGCGGTCCCGGGCGAGGCTGACGTGCCGCACCTCGCGGGCCTGCAGGGGCAGGGTGGCGGAGAGGAACAGCCAGGGGAGCGGCGCGTAGGCCACCGCCAGGTCCATGCGCGCCTCGCGCAGGCGCAGGGCGTCCACCCCTTCCTCGCCGACCGTGTGGCCCCAGCCCCGGACGGTGGAGGACACGCGCAGGCGGCCGGAGAACGGCTGCTCGGTGCCCATGGACATGAGCGTGGGGTCGCCACAGGCACAGGTGGCGCAGGCCCAGGCGCTCGAGGTGGGGACGAGTAGCAGGGCGCTGGACAACAGGAGGGTGACGGTGAGGGCGTTCTTCACGGCCCGGGCACCATACGTGGTGGCCTGGAGGCCCGCGTGTGGCGTGTTGTCGCAGCGGGCCATGGCCTGGAAGGGCTGGCGGCGCAGGGCGAGCGGCCAGGCGAGCGGCCGGTGTCACGCAGGAATCGATGCTCACTTTGAGAATGACGACGTCCTGCCAGCGTTGAGGGGCTGGGAGGAGGGACGACAGGGAGGATTCATGGGCGTGCTAGCGCCGATTGGCCGGCTGCTCTTTTCGGCCATCTTCATCACCAGCGGCCTGAACCACTTCTTCCAGTTGGAGGCGCTGATGGGCGTGGCCCAGGCGTCCGGGGTGCCGGAGCCGCGCATGGCGGTGCTGGGGTCCGGCGTGGCGCTGGTGGTGGGCGGCTTGTCCGTGCTGCTGGGCGTATTCGCCCGCCTGGGCGCGGCAGCCATCGCCATCTTCCTGCTGTCCGCTGCCTTCATGGTCCACAGGTTCTGGCTGGTGACGGACCCGGTGCAGGCGCAGGACCAGCTCATCCACTTCATGAAGAACCTCTCCATGGCGGGTGGAGCGCTGTTCATCGTCTACTTCGGGTCCGGGCCCTTCAGCCTGCGGCGCAAGAAGGCGGAAGGGCTGGGGAGCGGGAGGCTGGGCGTTCCGCTGCGGCCTTGAGCCTCAGGGCGTGGGGGCGCTGACGGCCGGGGCCTCCGCGCATCTGCGTTGGGAATCCTCAGCGCTGGACCGCAAGGATTCGCCAGGTCTTCGAGTCGATCGCATACCGCGCCCCCATGTCGTAGGGGGCACCCTTTCTCTCGCATGCGTCGGGGTCCAGCGAGATGCTCACGAGGATGATTCCGCCTTCGTACGGAGCCGCTGTCACGTCGTAGGACTCTCGCCGATAGAGGCACTCCCCTCCGGGCCGGTCGCCCGGCGGGAGCTTCAGGTCCCATGGCAGGTAGTCCTCCATGGCGAGCTGGACAGCCTGGGCCAGGGGGCGCCGGATGATGACGCGTCCCTCTTCCGGCATTCCAACGGGGAACTCGAACCTCGAGGCTTCCTCCGCGGGCACATGGACAGGACGAGGCGGCTTCTTGAAGAGGGTGCATGCCGGGAGCGTGCACAGGCACATCAGGGGCAACCACTTTGGCATGATGTCTCCTGTCAGTCCTCGCGTCCGACGGGGGTGATGAAGCCGAACGGTTTGTCTGCGGGCTTGATGAGCCCGATGCGGACCCACTGCTTCCCTCGGCGCGAGTAGACCTCGCCGGGCCTGTCTACATCATCCAGGTGGGGGATCAGCTTCTGGATGTGGCACGCCGAATCGAACTGAATCTTGATGAGCCAGAGTTGATTGGCTGCGCGCCGGTCCGGCTCGGATAGCGGCGAAGGGTGCCAGGGATGACTGTGGTAGTCGGCGAGGATGGAGAGAGACCGGGCCTCGGGGTCGATGACCTTGCGAACGGGAAAGCAGGACTTCTTCGTCGCTTCCCTGCGCAGTTGCCATCGGCCGAGGGGAGAGGGATGGCTGACGCGGTAGATGCCGTCGCCTCGGGAGTAGATGAGGCCGCAGTACTCCTGTCCGTAATCCCTGTCGGTCGCGCCCGGGAGCTTCATGATGGCGGGGCACAGGCGGTCGATGACGTCATCCACGTCCCGGGATGGCTCGACGCCAGACCATGGCCCCCGCGCCCAGACATAGTCCGAGTCGTCGCTGATGAAGCCGTAGTGCTCGGTTTCGTGTGCCTTGCGAGGAGCGCTTTCACAAGCAAGGCACACGAGGAGCAGGGACGCAGGCCACCAGCGCTTCGGGTGCATGCCCCCTGCTTAGGAGATGCGCGGCGGGCTCGCAAGCCAGGCTGGCGTGCGCTACCCGGCGCTGACGGCGGCCTGTCGCAGCGTGAAGAAGGCCACCTCCGGCTCGCTGCCCCGCCGCAGGTAGGGGCCGCCGAAGCCGAAGCCCAGGCCCCGGTTCACGTACAACTGGTTGCCATTCACGTGATAGTGGCCGCGGATGTACGGCTGACCCGCGCGGCGGAAGAGGGCCTCCGTCAGACCGCGCACCACGAACTGGCCGCCGTGCGTGTGCCCGGAGAACTGCACCAGCCCCGCGTGTGCCGGTAGCTTCTCCGCCGTGGGCGGCGTGTGGGCCAGCACCAGCCGCGTGCCGGACACCGGCGCACCCCGGAAGGTGGCCTCCACGTCGTCCCGGCCGGTGAGTCCGTCGTCGACGCCCAGCACCGTCACCGGCGCGCCCTTCACGTGCACCTGCCGGTGCTCATTCTGCAGCACCGTGTAGCCCATCCGTTCGAAGGACTCGCGCAGGTACGGTGCGTTCACCCAGTGGTCATGGTTGCCCAGCACCACGTAGACGGGGCCCTCGATGCCAGCCAGCAGCTCGCGCACGCGCGGCAACGGTTTGGGACTGTGCGTGACGTAGTCGCCGGTGAGGAACACCAGGTCCGGCTTCTCCTCGTTGACCGCCTCCACCGCGCGGCGGATTCGCAGCGCCGAGGTGGCCTGCCCCACGTGCACGTCCGACAGCTGCGCGATGCGCAGGCCGTCATGCTCGGCATGCATGTGCTGGACCATCAGCACGTTCTCCGAAAGGGAGAAGTGGTCCCGCCAGCGGAGGCGCCGCTCCGTGCGGAAGGGGTCGGCACCGCTGCGCGCGACCAGCGCATTGCGCCCGTCCTCCTGCAGGTTCCGCCGGAAGCTGTTGGCCGGAGCTGCCAGGGGGGCGTCACGACGGGCGAGACGTCTCAGGCGCATGCGGTTCGGTTCCTTTCGGTGCCAGGGACGGCGTGAGGGCTCGATTGTAGCGAGCCTGGCGAGGTGGGTTGAAGCAGGTGTCCCTCGCACGCTTGCCCAGCCGGCGGCCGGCGCCCGAGGTGCGTGGAAAACCCGCGCGATTTCAGGAAGATTCCGAAGCGTCCTCAGGCATCCTTCCCTCATTGGACAGACGTCCGGGGGGCGTGCAGTGACGGTGACCGTTGGGATTGCTACAGAAGGTGGAGGAATCGCCACGCCCCCTTCCGGCGGCGGTTCGCGGCCGGTGGAGCTGGCCGAGCTCATGTCCACGGTGCCACTGGGCATGGCCATCATCGACCGCGAGCTGCGCTTCGTCGAGGTGAGCGACGCCATGGCCGCCATGCATGGCGTATCGCGCGAGGCCCACCTGGGCCAGCCCATGGTGGAGGTGCTGCGCGCCGAACCCTCCGCGGCCGACGTCGTGCGCCGCGTCCGCCGCGTGCTGGAGACAGGCGTGGCGCTGGAGGGCGTGGAAATCATCCACCGCGAGTCGGGCGCCCACGGCGAGCGCACCCGCGTCTACCGCGCCAGCTACCACCCCGTGCGCCGCGATGGCGCCATCGTCGCCGCGTGCATCTACGTGGAGGACATGACGGAGCGCCGCCGCGTGGAGGCCCAGCGCGACGCGGGCGCGGCCCGGGAGCGCTCGGTGCGCGAGCAGGCGCTGCGCGAGACGCAGGAGGCCGTGCGCGCCCGGGATGAGTTCCTCAGCGTGGCGGCCCACGAGCTGCGCACGCCCCTCACCAGCCTGCGCCTGCACCTGCAACTGCTGCTGCGCCAGGTGGGCGGCTCGAACCAGGAGCCGCCCGCGGAGCTGGCGCCCAGGGCCCGCGTGCTGGACCGCCAGTTGTCGCGGCTGGTGGGGCTGGTCAACACGCTGCTGGACGTGTCGCGGCTGGCCGCGGGCCGGCTGTCGCTGGAGCCCCGGGAGCTGGACCTGGCGCAGATGGTGCGGCAGATGGCGGAGGCCTTCTCCGAGGAGTTCACCCGCGCCGGCAGCACGTTGTCGCTGCACGTGGACGGACCGCTGCTGGGCGAATGGGATTCGCTGCGCCTGGAGCAGGTGCTGGTGAACCTGCTCTCCAACGCGGTGAAGTACGGCGGCGGCCAGCCGGTGGAGGTGTCGCTCGCCAGCGAGGGCCCCACGGCGGTGCTCGCCGTGAAGGACCAGGGCATTGGCATCTCCGAGGACGGCATGGCGCGCCTGTTCGGCAAGTTCGAGCGCGCGGTGTCGGAGCGGCACTACGGCGGTCTGGGCCTGGGCCTCTACATCACCCGTCAAATCGTGGAGGCCATGGGCGGCAGCATCACCGTGCGCTCCGCGCAGGGAAAAGGCTCCACGTTCATCCTCCGCCTGCCCACGCGGCCCCCGGTGCCCTCCAAGGCCGCCGTGGGCGCGCGGTAGATTCAGGACGCGAACCCCCCGGGCGCCCGCGCGTGGCACCCCAGGGGGCTTCCCCGCGCTTCAGTTGCCGCGGAGGACCGTCAGGCCTTTGTCGGTGAGGACGTACAGCGCCGCCGGCGCCACCCGCGGGTCGTAGATGAGCTGCCGCACCCGGGAGCCGCTCACGTCCGCCACCTTCTCCAGCGTCTTCAGCGGCGTGAGGCGCCACAGACCCGTGCGGTCCGTGCCAATGTAGAGCGAGCCGTCACCGGTGGCCGCCAGCGCGTTGATGTTCTGGAGCGCGGCGTTCTGCTCCGCGTTGGCGCCGGTCAGCCGGGTGCCCGTCTGGGCCTGATTGGAGGCCCACATAATCGTCATCTCCCACAGGCCGTGGTCCTTGCTGCCCAGGTAGTAGCGGCCGTCGGTCGTCTGCTGGAAGCCGCGCCAACTGTCGAGCTCACTGATGCTGTTGAGCTGGGGCAGGTAGGAGGACTCCACCTTCATCCGGTTGACGCGCTTGTCCATGTTGTCCCAGTCGCCGTGGTGGGGCGTCGGCGTGACGATGCCGAACATCCACTCGTTGGCGATGAGGACGTCCCCGTCCTGCGCGATGCCGAGCCCGTAGGTGTAGCCCGCCATCTGGCTGCCCTTCTCGTTGAGCCACACCGGGTGCCGGTGGGAGTTGTACTCCAGGCCGCGGATGCGAGTGACGCCGTGGTTGGAGCCCACGTAGACGTCGCCCTCGTCACGGCCGTGCATCACCGTCACGCAGCTCAGGATGCTGCGGTCCTCGTCGAAGTGGTGGTCGTTGCTGTTGCGGATGCCCAGGTTGTGCACGTCATCCAGCCGGCGCGGGCCTGTCTGCACGCGGGGGTTGCCGTTCGCGTCCGTCGAGTTGCGCACCGATTGGTGCAGGTGCTCCTCGAGGACAATCTGCCTGCTGCCGTCCAGGCGCACCACATCCACGTCACCCTGCCTGTAGTACTGGAGCCGGCGATGGCTGTACGGGAAGCACGGCTGCGCCGGGTCGGGCTGGTAGCACTCGTTGGGGCTGACGATGTAGTTGGGCTGCAGTCCCGGGAAGTCCGGGTCCGCGCGCAGGTCGGTCGTGGCGTAGCCCACGTAGGCGCGGCCCGCGCTGCCACCACAGATGACGGTGGAGCCGGTGGCCGCTCGGTCCGGACCGAAGCCGCCCTGGGCCTGGCCAATGGGCGCGCGCGTCCAGACGACCTGCCGCGAGTCCGCGCGCAGCACGCCAATCCGGTCGCCATCCAGCAGCCAGATGTTGTGCGCGGCATCCACGCCCACCGCCTGCGCCCGGGAGATGTTGTAGCGAGACGAGTAGTTCGTCACCGCGTCCGTCGGCCACGGTCCTTCAACAGGACCGCTGCCCGCGTCAGCCTGTGGCTCCGAGCCTGCGTCCGGCTCCGTCCCCGCGTCTGATTGCGTGCCGGCGTCGGGCTCTGGTCGCGTCACCGGTGGAATGTTGTCGATATCGTTGCCCATCTTCGGGGACGTGGGCTCGTTCGAACCACCGCATGCCCATGCCGTCATCACCACTGCCCCGAGACACCCGCCCCACAGTCGTCGATTCACCGCTTCCTCCTCCCGGGGGACGCAGAGCAATTCGCATACCGGGCTTTGGACGCCTGGCCGCCCGGGAAACAGGGTCTGCGTGGGCAAAACGTTTCCCTGTCTGGAGAAGAAGAGGGTCTCGCGGTGACGAAAAACGAACGGGCCCGCCTCCGGTGTGGAAGCGGGCCCGTTCCGAGGCACGATGCGCGTGTCGCCAGGATTACCGCGTCGGCGTGCCGTCGAGCTCCTTGTCGACGGACTCATGCGGCTGCGTGCCAGCGCCGCCGGTGCCTGGCTGCTTCTTCTTGGCACCCTTGGGGCTGGTGGCGCGCAGCTCCAGCGCGACGACCTCATCGCCCTCCAACTGGAACTTCGCGCGCACCGAGGCGCCTTCCGGAATCTCATCCGTCTTGGCGACCTTCTTGCCGTCTAGCATCAGCACCGTCTTGTCGCGCACGTCCAGGTCCGCGTCAGGCAGGCCCGGGCGGGACAGGCTCACGCCGTCCGCGGTGGCCTCCTTGAGGGTGCCTTGCAGGCTCATGGCCTTGTCCATCTTGAAGGTGCCTTCATCCTCCGTCTGGATGCCTGTCACGTCCTTGGCGGCCTTGCCGATGGCGGGCCCCACTTCGGTGGCGTCCACGCCGGTGCTCTTCTCCGTACCGGGGCGGGGCACCTGCGTTTGCGACGGCTGCTGCTGTGCGAACGCGGCGCTTCCCACGCACAATGCGACTGCGGCGATGAGCTTCTTCATCATCCTTCTCCCTGGGTTCAGTTCGGTTGGACCGACTGCTGGGAGCAAGGGTGGGGCCGCTTTCTGCTCTCGCCAATCCAGGCCGAGTGCCCCAGGGGCGCCCCTGGCCCCAGGGCAGCCGGGCAGGCGCCCACGCTCAGTTGGGCAACTGACTGAGCCGCTTCACCGCGTTGAGCAGCTCGCGCAGGTCCAGCGGCTTGCGCAGCCAGCCGGCGACGCCCAGGCCTTCCGCCGCGCCCTTCACGTCCAGGCCCGCGCTGGCCACCAGCACGGGGATGCGGTCGAAGCTCGTGTCGTGACGCAGCGCCTCATGGAAGGCGAAGCCGTCCATGCGCGGCATCATCAGGTCGAGCAGGATGAGGTCCGGCATGGATTCGACCTGGCGGAGCTGTGTAAGCGCCTCCAGGCCATCCGCCGCGAGCAGGACGGCGTAGCCTTCCAGCTCGAATACATCCTGGAGCGCGTCACGGATGTCGAGGTCGTCATCGACGACCAGCAGTGTCTGAAGCGGTTGCACCAAAGCCTCCGGCGAAGGCGGGGCAGTCTCCCCTGCGACGCCGTCGCCACGATGTGTCCGCCTCCCGGAAGGCGGAAGCGCGTGGCTGGCCTGGGGGCGGGCAATTGCTCAACCCCCGACGCATGCCAGGCCGCTCTCCGAACATCTTCCCGGGGCGGGGCGGAGTGCGCGCTCCTGGGGCCGCGGAGGCCCCGTCACTCAGTTGCAGCCGTCGCAGAGACCGCGAAGCTGCACTTCCACCGAGCGCTGGGACACCGCGCGGGGCACGCCCTTCGAGGACGCGATGCGGACTGACTCCTCCGGGAGGCAGGCCACGGTGCCGCAGTCGGTGCACGTGAAGTGCGGGTGGCTGCCGCTGTGCCCCCCGCCCGCGCGCTTCAGTTCGAAGCGCCAGACGTGGTCGCCCAGGTCCGCCCGCACCACGAGCCCGGCCTCGGTGAGGTCCGTCAGGTTTCGGTAGATGGTCACCCGGTCGTAGCCCTCGTCACCCAGCGCGTCCACCAGGTCGGCGTGGCTCATCGGGGACGTGGCGTCCTCCAACTCCCGCAACACCGCCACACGGGGCGCGGTGCTGCGCAGGCCCGCGGAACGAATCCGGTCCTGAAACTCAGTGAGCTTCGGCTGCACGGCACTTCTCTTTGCTCCCATGATGCCCTTTCGATAACCGATTTGACGGCCACTTTCACCCTGCTGAGACCTGGAGCGTTGAGTCCTCACGCTCCGCGTCATGCATCCCAGCGGGTCTCCCCCGACTCCTCGCACATGCTCCCGGTGTTGTATCTGCTTCCAATGCAATCTGGATGCAGAAGAATCTTCGTTGCCGCCGTGTCTGAGTGAGCCGTGAGTCCAAGGTCCCCATCCGGTGCAGGGTGGCAGGCGTGTCCGGCGTCACCCGACGGCGGGGAGGGTGCGGGAAGCTGGAGCTCCGGAAGCCGCGCGGCATGTCACTGGGAAAGACCTCGGGGAGGGCGGGCTGGCCACAGGTGGCCCCTGCCTGCCCGGATGCGACTGTTGACGGGATACCGCTGCCGCCGTGGATGCATCCGCCACGTAAGTGCGTTTCTGGAGGGGGGAGGCCGAGGGCCGGCGACCGACTGGCGGTCATTTGCACCGGAGAACACTTGCCGCCGGACTGCTTGACTCGCTGCGACCGGTGCCCAGACTGCGCCTCTTTCCTTCATCTGGGGTGTCCTGACGCCCTGGCCGCCCGCCCGCCTTCGATTCGTCGTGATGACGCCCTCCCTCCTGCTCATCGAAGACCCCGGTGCCTCCCGGGAACTCCAGGTGCTTTCCCTGGAAAGTCAGGGCTGGCGGGTCTGGGCTTCCGCAGACGTTCCGGGCGCACTGACGCTGCTGCAGACGCAGTCGGTGCAGGTGGTGGTGGCGGCGGCCGGCCTGCTGATATCGGATGGGACGCACCTGGAGTCACTGCGGCACGCACTGTCGCTGGCGGGCGCCCTGTTGCAAATCAGCGCCTTCCCCGCAGAGCGGGAGGCGCTGCGCCCGCTCGGCTTGTCGGTGGAGCGCTACCTGAGCCGGCCCCTGTCGCTGGGGGCGCTGGTGGAAGGGGTGCGGCAGGCCTTCCCGGTGGAGGCGGCCGGGGGGCCGGAGGCACGGCGGCCCCGCGTGCTGGTGGCGGATGACGACCCGGTCTCCCGCAAGCTGGCGCAACTGCACCTGGCGCCTTTCCGTTTCGAAGTGGTGCTGGCGGCGGATGGCGCCACGGCGCTGGACCTGGCGCGGCGCCGCGGTCCGGACGTGGTGCTGGCGGACGTGCTGATGCCGGGCATGGACGGCTTCACGCTGTGCCTGGGCTTCCGGCAGGACCCCAGGTTGGCCCGGGTGCCCGTCATCCTCACGCACACCATCGCGCCCGACGAGCTGGACTTGCGCATGGCCCACAACGTGGGGGCCAACGGCTTCGTGCGCAGGACGCAGGAGGGCGACGAGCTGGTGGGCGCGCTGCTGCGTGAGCTGCGCGCCGGCGGGCCTTCCCACACGTCGCCACCCGCGGACCTGAGCACCGAGGACCACCTGTACCGGATGGTGCGCCAGTTGGAGCGGCGGGTGGGGCTGCTGGAGCAGGCCGAGCGCACCGCCCGGGAGAGCGAGGCGCGCTACCGCCTGGTGGTGAGCGGCTCCTACGACGGCATCTGGGACTGGGATTTGCGCGGCCAGGCCTTCTACTGGAGTCCGCCGCTGCTGGACATGCTGGGCCTGGGGCCGGGGGACTTCGGCGGGACGTTCTCCGCCTTCCTGGAGCTGATTCACCCGGAGGACCGGCCGGAAGTCATGGCCGCGCTGTCCGCGCACCTGGAGCGGGGCACGCCCTATGACGTGACTCTGCGGCTGCGGCACGTCACCGGCACCTGGCGCTCGTGCGTGAGCCGTGGCCGGGCGCTGCGGGACGCGCAGGGCCGCCCGGTGCGGATGGCCGGCATCATTGGCGACGTGACGGAGCAGTTGCGTCTCTACCGCGAGACGCAGGAGGCGGTGCGCGCGCGCGACGACTTCCTCAGCGTGGCGGCCCACGAGCTGCGCACCCCGCTGGCGGCGTTGCGGCTGCGCGTGCAGGGCGCCCAGGGCGTGCTGCGCGCGGGCCTGAGCAGCGGGACGGAGCGGCTGGAGCGCGCGCTGGATTCGGCGGACCGGCAGGTGCAGCGCCTGTCGGACCTGGTGGAGTCGCTGCTGGACGTGTCGCAGCTCCAGGGCGGCGCGCCCCGGCTGCACCTGGAGGACGTGGACCTGGCGCTGGTGGTGCGCGAGGCGGTGTCCCGTTCGGAGGACGCGGCGGCGCGCGCGGGCTGTCTGCTGGTGCTCAGTCCGCTGGAGCCCACGCCGGGACGGTGGGACGCGGCGCGCCTGTCCCAGGTGATGACGCACCTGTTGTCCAATGCGATGAAGTTCGGGCCGGGCAAGCCGGTGGAGGTGGCGCTGGAGTCCGGGCGGGACGTGGCGACGCTGATGGTGAAGGACCATGGCATCGGCATCGCGCCCGGGCGGCTGGAGAGTCTCTTTCGCCGCTTCGAGCGCGCCGTGCCGGTGCGGCACTACGGCGGGTTGGGCCTGGGCCTGTACCGCCTGCGCCGCATCGTGGAGGCGCATGGGGGCGGCGTGTCCGTGGACAGCACCCCCGGAGCGGGCGCCACGTTCCGCGTCCGTCTGCCGCGCGAGGGCCCGCCCGCGGTGAGGGGCTGACGGCGTCCCTCGGCTGACCCGAGTGAGTCCCGGCAGGTGACGAGCGCGTCCCGCTCCTCTGGCGACAACCGGCGGAACGCCTCGTGTGAGGACGGCCAGGCCGGCGGCGTCCGCACCGCAGGCACGTCGGGACTGATACCGGCGGTCCCAGCGGGGCACGTCGTTGTTATGGACTGTCTGCCAGTGTGCGCTGCAACAGCCCCATGCCCGGCAATGTCTTTCAACTTCGCGGAATCGCTCTAGGTTCGGTGGCCGTTTCCAGGGGACGCCATGGCCGATGTGCTCGTCGTTGATGACAGCAAAGTTATGCGCGACATGGTGGTCGCGTGCCTGCGGCCCTATCCGGGCCTCACCTTCTCGCATGCTTCCAGTGGCTTGGAGGCCATCGAGCGGCTGTCGCTCCAGCCGTGTGACTTGCTGGTGCTGGACCTCAACATGCCGGACATCGGCGGCATCGAGGTGGTGGAGTTCGTGCGTGGGCAGGACCGGCTGCGCGAGCTGCCCATCATCATCGTCACCACGCGGGGAGACGAGGCATCGCGGACGCGGGCGTTGGCGGCGGGGGCCAGCCGTTTCATGACGAAGCCCTTCACGCCGGACGCCATCCTGTCGGAGGTGCGTGGGTTGCTGGAGGGGAGGCGCGCTTGAGCGCGTCCGTGGACCTCGCGGATTTCCTTCCCGCCTATCTGGCGGAGGCGGAGGAGTTGCTGGGGATGGGGCACCGCCAGTTGCTGGCTCTGGAGGCCAGCATCCGGCGGGGGCTGCCGCACCCGCGCGCCGTGCGCGAGCTCTTCCGCGCCGTGCACACCATCAAGGGCCTGTCGGCCATGGTGGATGTGGAGCCCATCGTCGACATCGCCCATTGGATGGAGACGTGCCTGCGCCACGCCGACCGGGCGGGGGGCCGCCTGCCCGAGGCCAGCGTGGAGCCGCTGATGGAGGGGCTGCGCGAAATCGAGCAGCGTGTCCGCCAACTCGCCGTGGGCAAGCAGGCCGCGCCGGTGCCCCCGGGCCTGTTGTCTCGGCTGGAGGCGCTGGATGCCGAAGGCGCTCCGGGTGGGAGCGTCGCGAGGGCGGCGCCCGCCGCGCTGGCGCTGGAGGAGGCCGTGGCCTCCCGGCTCTCCGCGGTGGAGCGGGAGCAGCTCACCACGGGCGCCACCGATGGCCGCCGCGCGGTGCGGCTGGACTTCATCCCCGGCGCGGACCGCGCCGCCAACGGCATCACCATCAACAGCGTGCGCGAGCGCGTGGCCTCGCTGGGCGAGACGGTGAAGGTGCTGCCCCTGTCGGGGCCCGCCGTGGGCGGAGGGGCGCTCACCTTCGTGCTGCTGCTGCTCACCGAGGCCTCCGACGCCGCGCTGCTGGAGGCCGCGGGGGGCCCGCCCGCGTCGGTGCGCCCGCTGGCCGCCGTCGCCCCGAGGACACCCGCCCTGGCGCCCTTGCCCGAGTCGGCGCTGGCGGACGAGGAGCCCGAGGAGGCGCGGCGTGGCGGCGGCTCCCTGCGGGTGGACGTGTCGCGCCTGGACGAGGCGCTGGAGCGGCTGGCGGCGCTCGTGGTCAACCGTTCGCGCCTGACCCGCGCGGTGGCGGCGCTGACGGCGGCCGGCGCGCCCACGCGCGAGCTGCAGGCCATCCTCCAGGAGAACGCACGCCAGCTTCGCGACATGCGCACGGCCATCCTCCGCTTGCGCATGGTGCGGGTGGGGGATGTGCTGGAGCGGCTGCCGCTGCTGGTGCGCGGCCTGCGCCGCAGCACGGGCAAGTCGGTGCGGCTGGAGCTGGATGTGGGGGACGCGGAGCTGGACAAGGCCGTGGCGGACCGGCTGTTGCCCGCGCTGGTGCACCTGGTGCGCAACGCGGTGGACCATGCGCTGGAGTCGCCGGAAGCGCGCCGCGCCGCGGGCAAGCCGGAGGAAGGCGTGGTGCGCGTGGCCAGCCATGGCCGGGCGGGGGGGCTGTTGGACCTCACCGTGGCGGATGACGGGCGCGGCGTGGATGCGCGGGCGGTGGCCGCGCGCGCGGGCATGCCCGTGCCTCCGACGCCGGACGCGCTGCTGGAGGTGCTCTGCCGGCCCGGCTTCTCCACCCGGGATGCCGCCAACGCGACCAGCGGGCGGGGCATGGGCATGGACATCGTCCAGCGCATCATCGTGGACCAACTGGGCGGCGAGCTGGGGATGGAGACGCGGCCCGGCGCCGGCACCACCTTCCGGCTCCGCGTGCCGCTCACGATTACGCTGCTGGACGCGCTCGTCTTCGAGTGCGCCGGGCTTCGCTACGCCGTGGCGGTGGGCTCCGTGGAGGAGCTCGTCGAGGTGGACGCCGCGCGGCTGGTGTGGCCCGCGGGCGCGGGGGGCGTGGCCCTGCTGGAGCGCAGGGGGAACTCGGTGCCGCTGATGGGGCTGGCCCGGCTGCTGGGGCGCGGGGAAGCGGACGGCCACGAAGGCTCGGTGGCCAAGGCGCTCCTCGTGCGCCAGCGCGGTGAGCTCGTCGCGTTCGGCGTGGAGCGGTTGGTGGGGCAGCAGGAAATCGTCCTGCGTCCGCTGGAGGACCCCTTGGTGCGCGTGCCCGGCGTGGCGGGCGCCACGGACCTGGGGGATGGGCGGCCCACGCTGGTGTTGGACCTGGCCGCGCTCGGGCTGGCGCGAGGTGGCGGCGCGCCGCACCGACGCAGGGCTTCCGTCTGGGAAGAGGGGCGCCTCGCATGAGCGTGCTGCATGTCGTGTTCAAGGTAGACGGAGCCGAGTACGTGCTGCCCGCGGCGGACGTGCTCCAGATGGAGTCCTTCACGGGGGCCACGCCCGTACCGGGCGCCGCGCCGCACGTCGCCGGGTTGGTGCAGGTGCGCGGGCGCGTCATCCCGGTGGTGGATGCCCGCCTGCGCTTCGGCCTGCCGCCGGTGGAGCGCACGCTCGACTCCCGGGTGGTGGTGGCGCAGCTCGGCAGCCGGGTCGTGGGGCTCGTGGTGGACAGCGCCCGCGAGGTGCTGAAGCTGGACCCCCAGCAGCTCAAGCCGCCCCCTCCGCTGGTCGTGGAGGGAGCGCGCGGTTTCGTGAAGGCCGTGGCCCAGGTGGGCCCGCGCCTGGTGATGCTCATCGATTTCCCTCGGGTCATCGGGGAGGAGACGTTGGATGGCGACGGACAGCGGTAACGCAGGGGTGGCGCTGGAAGAAGCCCGTACCCTGGCCGAAGACGCGGCGCGCAGTGTCCAGGAGAGCGTGGGGTTGGTGCAGGCGGTGGAGGGGCTCGCGACGCGGCTGGCGGCCGGCGGCAACGAGCAGGCCGCGGCCTCCGAGCAGGTGCGCGCCGCTATCGAATCGGTGGCCGCGCACGTGGAGGAGACGGGCCAGTCTGTCCATGAGTTGGTGCGCTCGCAGCGCACGGTGAGCGACTCAGCGCGGGCCCAGGTCCAGGAGGCCGAGGCCAACGCGGGCACCCTCCATGAGGTGAACGCCTCGGTGGCCGGCGTGCGCAAGGACGCCGCGCACCTGGCGGCCTCGGCGGACACCACGGCGGGGGCGCTGGAGGAGGTGTCGCGCTCGGTGAAGGGCGTGAGCGCCAACGCGGAGGAGCTGGCCGCCTCCAGCGAGGAGCTGCTGGCCTCCATGACGGAGATGAACGCCACCGTGGCGGACCTGGTGGCGCGCAACCAGTCCAGCGCCGCCGCCACCGAGCAGGTGGCCGCCACCGCCGAGGAGATGGCCAAGGGCATTGTCCGGCTGTCCACGGATTCGCAGGGCGTGGGCGAGCGCGTGGCGCAGGTGACCCAGGCGGTGACGGGAATGGTCCGCTCCCTGGGCGAGGCGTCCCGGGACGCCACGTCCATGGCCTCCAGCGTGGAGGACACGGCGGCCACGGTGGAGGAGTTGGCGCGCAGCGTGAAGGGCGTGGCGGAGAACGCCCGGACGCTGGAGACCCACTCCGCCAGCACCGCGTCCTCCGTGGAGGAGGTGGCCGCCAGCGTGGAGGAGGTGGCCGCCACGGCGGAGAAGAACGCGGCGACAGTGGAGGCCAACGCGGCCACCATCGAGCAGCTCGCCCGCTCCGCGCAGGCGGTGGCGAAGGCCTCCGAGCAAATCAATTCCCTGGCGGCTGGCAGCGCCACGGCCTCCGCGCAACTGGAGGCGTCCACGCGGCGGGTGGCGCAGATGATGGAGGAGGCGCGCACCACCGCCGAGCGCGTGGGGAGCACCGCGCGGGAGGGTGGCGCCACGGTGGCGCGCTCCATCGCCGGCTTTGGCCGTATCCGCGAATCCATTGTCGGGTCGGCCGGGGTGATGAAGGAGATGGGGCGGCGTGCCGAGGAGATTGGCGACATCGTGCAGACCATCAACCTCATCGCGGACCGCACGAATCTCTTGTCCCTCAACGCCAGTATCGAGGCGGCGCGCGCCGGTGAGCACGGCCGGGGCTTCGCGGTGGTGGCGGAGGAGATTCGAGCGCTGGCGGACCGCGCGGCGGCGGCCAGCGCGGACGTGGCGAAAATCGTCCGGGGTCTGCAGACGACGGCGCGCGAGGCGGCCACCGCTTCGGGCGAAGGCGTGCGGGCGGCGGACGAGGGCGCGGCGCTGGCAGGGGATGCCGAGCGCGCGCTGTCCACCATCCTCAAGGGGGTGGAGGACCTGGGGAGCAACGTGCGCGAGGTGTCGCGCGCCTCCAGCGAGCAGGTGCAGGCCACGCAGGCGCTGGTCCAGGGCACCGCGAAGGTGAGCGAACAGGGACGGGCCATCGCCACATCCGCGGCCGAGCAGGCACAGGCCGCCCAGGCGCTGGCGCAGGGCGGCGCGGAGATGCGGCGCATGTCGCGGCAGACGATGCAGGCCACCTCCGAGCAGGCGCGCGCGCTGCGCGACGTGGTGCGCTCCAACGGGCAGCTCGCGGAGGCGGTACAGAAGGTGTCGCGCGCCGTGCAGGAGCAGGCGGTGGCGGCGGCGGACCTGGCCAAGGGCACCTCCCAGATGCGCCAGCTCGTCCAGGGCGTGAGCGGGGTGGTGACCACCCAGAGCCGTGACGTGGCGGGGGTGGGCACGTTGGTGCAGGAGGCGGCGGCGTCCACCCAGCGCACCCTGGTGGGGCTGGCCGAGCAGGCCACCGCCGCCCAGGAGGTGACGCGGGCCATGGAGGAGACGCGCAAGCAGGTGGCCCAGTCCGCGCGCGGCATGACGGAGCAGGCCCGCGCCCTCAAGCAGAGTGAAACGGCCAGCCGCCAGGTGGCGAAGCTGGCCGCGTCGGTGACGCGGGCCGCGGAGGAGCAGTCGAAGGCGCTCAGCGGGCTGGTGCGGGAGGCGGACGAGGTGCGGCGCGTGGCGCGGCAGACGTCGCGCGCGCTGGACGAGCAGACGGAGGCGCTCGGTGCGCTCACGGCCTCCGCCAGCCGCCAGGCCACGGGCGTGGCCGTGGTGGCACGCGCCAGCGCGGAGGCGACGGCGGTGATGGAGGGCCTGGCCAAGAGCGTGGAGGAGATTCGTCTCCGGGCGCGGGACATCACCACCGCCACCGCGCAGCAGGCGCGCGCGACGGCCACCACCGCCACGGAGGTGCAGGAGGTGGCGGGCCGGCTGGCCCACCTCACGCGGCTGCAAGGCGCGCAGTCGGAGGGCCTCGCGCGGCTGCGAGGCGCGCTGGGTGGCATGAAGGACAACCCTGAGGCCGTGGCGGCCTCGCCGCGGGAGCAGCGGGCATGACGGCCGCATCCTCGACGTCGGTGCACCCGCTGACGCTGTCGGCGGAGGACCGCTCCCAGGTGGATGAGGTGGAGCAGCTCGCCCGGCGCGGCGCCGCCAGCCTGGCGTTGCTGGTGGGCGGGCTGGATGCCCAGAGCTGGGCGGTGCGGCGCGCCGTGGTGGGCGCCCTGGCGAAGCTGGGGACGCCCGCGGTGGCTCCGCTGCGCGACGTGCTGCTCCACCGCCGCGACAGTGAGGCGCGACTGGCGGCCGCCGTGGAGGCGTTGGTGGCCTCCACCGGTGATGTCGAGGGCGCGCTGGAGGCGCTGGGGGATGACGCCAACCCCGCCATCGTCTGTGACGCCGCCCAGGTGCTGGGCCGGCGCCGCAGCCGGCGCTCGGTGCCGCTCTTGTCCCGGCTCACCGTGCACCCGGACGACAACGTGGCGGTGGCGGCCATCGAGGCGCTGGGCCGCGTGGGCGGCGGCGCGGCGGTGGACGCGCTGCTGGCGGCGCTGGGCAGCGGGAACTTCTTCCGCATCTTCCCCGCCATCGACGTGCTGGGCCGGTGTGGAGACCCCGTGGTGGTGCCCGCGCTGCTGGGCCTGCTGCCCGACCCCTTCTACACCCTGGAGGCGGCGCGCGCGCTGGGGCGCACCGGTCAGGAGGCCGCGGTGCCCTCGCTGGTGGGGCTGCTGCGCAAGGGCAATGACGCGTCGGTGCGCGCGGCGGCGGTGGCGCTGGTGGACATCCACGAGGCCCAGGTGCAGCGCTTCGGCGGCTCGCGCACCGTGCACACCGCGGTGCGGGGGCCGGAGTCAGCGGTGCTGGGACGGCGGCTGTCGCAGTGCGTCTCCAGCGCGGACACGACGGAGAAGACGGCCCTCTCACGCCTGCTGGGCTGGGTGGGTG
>NZ_SRLV01000110.1:0-24421 GCF_006518205.1 Myxococcus sp. CA005
GCCCTGCTGTCGGAGGGCGGTGGGCTGAAGGGACTGGTGCAGCAGGAGCCCCTGGCGCTGAGTCTGCGGCCCGGCGTGGGGCCTGTCCGGGCGGCGCAGGCACTGGCCGCGCTGGAGCTGGGCCGCCGCTCGCAGCGTGCCCGGGAGCGCAGGCCCAGGCTGCGCACGCCGAAGGAGATTGCGGCGTACCTGGCACCGGTGCTGGGGGCGCTGCGGCGCGAGGTGTTCCACGTCTTGTGCTTCAACGCGCGCAACGTGCTGGTGCATGACGCACGCGTGGCGGAGGGCACCATGAACACCTGCCCGGTGGACCCGCGGGAGGTGTTCGCCGCGGCGCTCACCTCGCGCGCCACGTCCATCGTGCTGGCACACAACCACCCTTCGGGAGACCCGGAGCCCAGCGTCCAGGACCTGGGCCTGACGCGGCATCTGGTCGCGGGGGCGCAACTGCTCAACATCAAGGTGCTGGACCACGTGGTGATGGGAGACGGCGGCTACGTGTCGATGCTGGAACGCGGGCTGATGCCGGACGAAGCACAGGAGAAACGGCGGGCGTGGAGCGCGAATGGAGGCGGCGGATGATGGTGAGCATGGTGGGGCTGTGGGGAGCGGTGCAGGTGGAGCTGCTGGAGGACGTCCGGGCGCAAGTGGTGCGGCTGGACACCGGACAGGCATGCACGGTGGAGCGCGCGTCGCTGCCCAAGGGCGCGCGCGAGGGTGACGTCGTGGTGGATGGCCGGCTGGAGCCAGGGCAAACGGAGGCGCGGCGGCAGGACGTCGCGCGGATGCGAACGCGGCTGGCTGTTCCGGTTCCACCAGGGCTCGACCTGTGAGTGGAGGCCGCGCGGCGGCCTCGTTTCCGTTGACGGCTGGACCAGGATGATGAACATGCGCGCGATGCCGGTGGCCCTGCCCTACCTCGAGGAAGCACAGCAGGGGCTGGTCCGCCACTTCGGCCTGTCCCAGTTCCGGCCGGGGCAGGACCAGGTCATCTCCTCCGTCTTGAGCGGCCGCAACACGGTGGTGGTGATGCCCACCGGCGCGGGCAAGAGCCTGTGTTACCAGTTGCCCGCCACGCTGCTGCCGGGGCTGACACTGGTGGTGTCGCCGCTGATTGCCCTGATGAAGGACCAGGTGGAGCAGCTCACCGCGCGCGGCATCCCGGCGACCTTCATCAACTCATCGCTGTCCGACCTGGAGCGCGCGGAGCGGATGCGCAAGCTGCGCGCGCATGAGTACAAGCTGCTCTACGTGGCGCCCGAGCGCTTCCGCAGCCAGAGCTTCCTGGAGACGGTGTCCGCGCTGGGCGTGGACCTGCTCGCCGTGGACGAAGCGCACTGCATCTCCCAGTGGGGGCACGACTTCAGGCCGGACTACGCGCTGCTCGGACAGGTGCGAAAGCGGCTGCGTCCGCCGCGCACGGTGGCGCTCACCGCCACGGCCACGCCGGAGGTCCGCGCGGACATCGTGCGTGTGCTGCTGATGAAGGACCCGCAGGAATTCGCCATGGGCTTCGACCGCCCCAACCTCTTCCTGGGCAAGCAGGAGGTGGGCGGCGACGCGGACCGGCACGAGGCCTGCGCACGACTGGCGTCCGCGGGCGGGAGCGGCATCGTGTACTGCTCCACGCGGCGCGCGGCAGAGGGCATCTTCTCCGAACTGCATGGGCGCGGAGTGAAGGCGGTGCTGTACCACGCGGGCATGGACGATGACGCCCGTCGCCGCGCCCAGGACACCTTCATGTCCGCGAAGGAAGCGGTGGCGGTGGCCACCAACGCCTTCGGCATGGGCATCGACAAGCCGGACATCCGCTTCGTCGGCCACGCCAACATCCCGCGGGCGGTGGAGGCGTACTACCAGGAGATTGGCCGCGCGGGCCGCGACGGACAGGCCGCGCGCGCGGTGCTCCTCTTCAACCACTCGGATGTCTTCACCCAGGAGCGGCTCATCCAGAGCAGCCACCCGGCCGAGGCCATCTTCGGGGACGTGTGGAACGTGCTCCAGTCGGTGGAGGAATTCGAGAGAGGCGTGCACGCGCTCGCGGGCACGGTGAACGCCAGCGAGTTCGAGGTCTCCGCGGCGCTGCGCATCCTCGAACGCGAGGGAAAGGTGGAGCGCGGTGGCCGAGGCGAGGGCGAGCACGGCATCACCCTGCTGGAGAAGGCCGCCTCGGCGCAGCCGCACTCGCCGGACGCACAGCGGCTGCTCAAGTCCTTGCTGGAGACATTCCCCGTGGGCCGGCAGGTCACCACGGAGCTGCCCATCCTCGCGCGCCGCATCGGTCTGTCGGTGGACGAGGTCCGCCACGCGCTGGGCTTGTTGGAGAAGGCCCACGTGGCCAAGGTACGGCGCCCCTTCGCCGGCCGCTCCATTCGCGCGCTGGAGCGGGTGCCCTTCCGCGAGCTGGGGCTCGACCTGAGCCGCGTGCGGGAGCAGGAGCGGCAGAACCTGGCGCTGCTGCGCCGGATGACCGAGTACGCCTATACGGACCGGGACAAGAAGTGCCGGCGCTCGGCCATCCTCCGCTACTTCGGCCAACGCGACACCCACACGTCGTGCGGCAACTGCGACGTGTGCGCGCCGGAGAAGATGCCCACGCTGCTGGCCCACGGGCCGGCCGCGTCTCGCGCCCGAGGCACGAGCTCCGCGGCGGCGCCGGTGGTGACGAACTACAGCGAGCTGGCCTCCACGGAGCTACGGCGCTGGCGCAAGGAGCTGGCGAAGGACCTGGGCGTTGCCCCCTTCATCATCTTCAACGACGCCACGCTGCTGGGCCTGTCCGCGGCGCTACCGGTGGACCGGGAGGGCTTCCTCGCGGTGAAGGGCACCGGGGAGAGCCGCTGGGAGCGCTTTGGCCCCAAGGTGGTGGAAATCTGCCTGATGGCGCGCGCCGCGGGCCACGAGCCCCAAGCCGTACCAGACGCCGCGGTGCGCGCGCGCAAGCCCACGATTCGTCGCCGGAGCTGAAGCCGCGGCCTCCTCAGGGGTGCCGACGTCCGCCCTCGCGCAGGGCCCGGCGCGCCAGCAGCGTTCGGACGCCGCCCATCAACGTGCCCACCACCATCGCGAGCAGGAAAATCACGACCATGGTGGTGACGCCGAACACGACGCGCACGCCCATCTCGGAGATGCGGCCGGAGAAGTAGGCCGCGCGCAAGGGCTCCATGGCCCCCGTCAGCTCCAGGGCCCGTGCCGGCAGCGAGTCCAGCGACAGCGACAGCCGCTGGAGGAATCGCGAGGGGAAGTAGCGCAGGGCAATCTCCACCCCGAGCCCCAGCAGCAGGTAGATGAGCGACAGCAGGAACGCATTGCCCCACATGATGTGCAGCAGTGGGGAATCCGTCCGGGAGGAGAAATACCTCACGCTACCTCGCCGCCTTCTTCTTCAGGCTGGGCAGGGCCTTCTTCACCCGCGCGGCCTCATTCGAGCCACCGGCCAGCTTCAGGAACGCCTCGTAGGACTCCACGGCTCGCGGCAGTGCACCGGGCTCGCGCACCAACGCATCCGCGAGCGCAAGACGCGCCAGGCCGTCCGCAGGCTCCAGCTCCACGGCCTTCTCCAACGCGGCCCGGGCCACGTCCTCCTGCTTCTGCCTGAGCGCCACCATTCCCAGTGCAAGCTGGGCGCGCCCATCGAAAGGCGCCAGACGCACGGCCTCGTCCGCCGCGGTACGGGCATCCTTCACGGCCCCCGCCCCCAGCAGCGCGCGCGCCATGGTGGCCCGAGCGAAGGCCTTGTCCCAGACAGTCGGTGCCCTGGCCGCCAGGTCCTCGAGCGTCCGAGCGGCGCCACGCCCACCACCCGGCAACTGCGCGTACAGCTCTCCCACCCGGCCGCAGGTGTCATCGGGCCCTTCCCGTCGGGCCGCGGCGAAGGCCGCCTCCGCGTTGCCGCTGTTGCCCTGGCGCATGAAGGCGAGGGCAATCTCACAGAACGTGCCCGCGTCCTTCGGGTCCAGCTTGTTGGCGCGCTCCAGTGCGGAGAAGCCGCCCCGCGCGTCTCCCGCGCCGAAGAGGATGGCCGCGCGAAGCTTGTGCGCTTCGGCATCATCCGACGCCAGCTTCACCGAGCGTTGCACCGCGCCCTCCGCGTCCTTGCGGCGGCCAGAGTGGAACAGCGCCAGTGCGAAGCCCTTGTGCGCGGCCGCGCTCCCCGGGTTCTCCAACTGCCACGCCTCGAACTGCTTGAGCGCGTCCTGCGTCCGCCCCAGGGCCAGCAGCGTGCGCCCCAGCGCGTCACGGGCCTCGCCATGCGCGCCGTTGCGCTCCACCGCCTGCGTCAGCGGCTTGAGGGCCATGTCCGGCAGCCCACGCGACAACATCAACCGCCCCAGCGAGCACGCGGCCTCATAGTCACGCGGGTCCTTCTGGGCCTCCTCGAACAGGGCCTGCGCCTTGTCGTAGGCCCGCTCGCGCCAGTAGAGCTGCCCCAGCGCCAGCCGCATGTCGTTGCGAGGCCGCTTCGCCGCGTGCAGGGCCTTCTCCAGCAGCTCCCGCGCCTGGGCGCCGTTGCCCTCGGCGGCGTCCGCCAGGGCCAGCCAGGAGACGGCCTCCGGGGGATACCGGTCATTCACACGCGTGCGCGCCAGCTCCGCACGGGCCTTCTTCCAGTCTCCCAGGCGCGCATACGCGGCGCCACGCACCAGGGCCACCTTGCGGCCCCCGTCGGCCTCCAGGTGGGTGAGGACGTCGCGCTCCCGGTCGCGGTCCAGCAGCGCGCGGCCCAGCCCTTCGCGGGCCTCTTCGCTCTTGGGCCGAAGCTTGAGCGCGGCCTCGTAGGCGGCCTGCGCCGCATCCAGCGTCCCGGCCGCACGACTGGCGGCGCCGAGCGCGAGTTGGAACTCGAAGGCCAGGGGGCCCTGGGTCCCCTTGGAGAGCAGCGCGCGGGCCTCGGAATGCTTGCCCTGCGCGGACAGCAGCTCGCCATGCACCAGTTGCTGGCGCGCCTTCAGCGACGAAGGAAGCTTCGGGTCCTCCGCGAGCCGCGCCACGTCCGTCAGCGCGGCCTCCAGGTCCTGGTACAGTGCGAGCCGAGCCTCCGCCTGGCCGATGCGGGCCGAGGGGTGCTCGGGGGATTTCTTGCGCGCGCGCTCGTACATCTCGATGGCCTGCGGAAAGTCCTCGGAAGCCTTGTAGTAATCCCCCAGGGCCACCAGCGCGCGGACGTTGGCGCCCGAGGCACGAAGCGCGCGGTCAAAGCGTTCGAGCGCCTGCTTCTCGTCCTTCGCCTCCAGCAGCAGGCTGCCGGCGAGCGCATGGACCTCGGTGCTGTCCTGCTGCGAGCCCAGCAGCGCGCTCCGCGCCAGGGCACGTCCGCGCTCGTCCGCCACCAGCACGTTGGTGACCAGCACCTGCGCGGGGGCCGCGTCCTTCACGCCCGGCCGCTCCAGTGCTTCCAGCGCCTGGCGTCGGTCCTCGGAAGCCTGCCCATGGTCCACGTAGCGCAGCGCGTGCGCCCAGGCCGTCAGCGCCCAGGCCCGGCTGCTGCTTTCGTCCATGTCGCGCGCATTCTCGAGCTGCGCCAGCGCGGCATCCAGCGAGGCCCCAGTGTCCTGGATGATGAGGTCCTCGGCCCGGGCCAGCGTCTCGCTCAGCGTCTGTCCGCCCTGGCGCGCGCGGATGTTGACGAAGCTGAAGACGACGATGGCCAGCACCACCACGCCGACCACGGCCCCAGCGACCTTCACGCCATGCCGGGCGATGAACGACGTCTTCGCCGCCTCACGCGCCAGCTTCGCCCGCAGCTCCTTCTCGTACTCGGCGGTGAGCGCTTCGGTGTCCGGCTTGCGCGCAGTGGCCTTCGCGGCGGTGGCCGCGGGTGCGGGCGCCGCGTCCGGGATGTCCTCCAGCAAGGAGCGCTTGCCCCCGGAGCCTCGCGGCGTCGCGGGCGTGCTCGCCACGACGGGCCTCGGCGCCGCCGACGCGGGAGGAGGAAGGTCGCCCAGGAGACCGCCCGCGCCAGAGGCCCCGGCGTCCTCGGCCGGAGCGGCCCCGGCCTGCGGTTCATCCACGTCACCGCTCGCCTCGGGCTCCGAGGCCGCGGCGGGCTCCTCCGCGATGGACACCTGCTGCGTCGGCGGGTCCGCGACAGCGCCGGAGTCCTGCTCTGCGTCAGCGCGCTGCTCGAGCGCGGAGTCCTCCGAGGGCGCTTGGGCCTCGGAAGCCGCTTCGTCCTCGCCACGCGGAGGGGCGCCATCGTCATCACCCAGCCCCAGGTCCAGGCTCGGAAGCTCCGCTCCCAGGACGGACGACACCGGCACCGGCCGGTTCAACAGGCCCAGCGAGGCGCTCGCGTCACGGCCCCCATCAGCACCGTCCGGAGCCGCGTCACCTGAAGGGACCACCGCCCCGCCCTGCTCCGCCGCGCCAATGTCCGTGCCCGCCCGAGCGTTCCCGTCCGCGTCCGCGTTCGTGCGCCCCTGCCCCGCGTCCTTCGCGGAGGCTTCGGATGCCACATCCGCGCGCGCCGCAACCTTGGCGTCTCCCTCCGGCGCCGCACCGGCGCTCGCGGGCTTCAGCTTCGCCGCGTCACCCAGCGCGGCGGCGCGCAGCCGGGCAGCGGCCATGGGCGCCACCGTGGGGCTCGAAGCCTCGTCCTTCGACGCCTCCTCCGACGACGCGTCCTCATCCGACGAGGGCTTCTCCAGCCCCATCAGGTTCGCGAACACAGGAGCCGGGCCACCCGCGAACGCCTGCTCTGTCTGCTCCAGCCACTGCTTCACGCGGCCATCGTTCGGCTGCAGCGCCAGGGCCTTGCGAAGAATGGGGAGCGCGGACCGGTACAACCGGTGCTGGAGCAGCACCTCGCCAATCAGGTTGTAGGCGTAGGGGTTGTCCTTCTCGATGGAGATGGCCTGCTCGAACTGGTCCATCGCCTCCGCGGGCCGCCCCTGCTTGATGAGGGCTTTGCCCCACAGCACGCGCCCGACGACGGATGCTGGGTGGTGGGAAATGCCTTGCCCGCAGACCTCGATGGCACGCGCGGCATCCCCCTTTTCCAGCAGGGCCTTGGCGAGTTCGACGAAAACGGAAGAGGTGGGGTCCTGCCGGAGGAGCTGCTCGTAACGCTCCACCATCGACTTGGCCATTGCGCTCGCGACTCCGGTGCTCGGGCGGGGAGCCGGACCATACCACCGCTCTCTCGTCCGACGCTGCTGCCGGGTGGTACCCTCCCCACCGTGAATCGCCTGCCTGCCCTGCTCCTCGCGCTCGTCCTCGGGGCGTGCGCAACCACGTCCAAGAAATCCAATCTGGAAGCACTCAAGCCCACCGTGGAGCGCTTCCACCAGGCCCTCCGGTGGAAGGACTTCCGGAGCGCTTCCCACATCCTCGTCCCCGAGCGGCGCAAGGACTTCCAGAAGGCGCGCCTGACGCTCAACGACGACAAGGACCTGTCCATCACGGACTACGAAATCGAGGACGTGAAGCTGTCCGATGACGGGCACCGGGCCACGGTGCAGAGCCGCATCCAGTGGATGCGCCTGCCCTCGGCCTCCGAGCGCACCGCCGTCGTCACCTCGGAGTTCGTCTTCCGGGACGGGACGTGGCTCCTGGAGAGCCAGGACGACGGCCCCTTCGAGGGCGAGCTGCCGAGCCCGAGCACCAGCCCCGAGCAGCCCCCATCCCCCTGAAAAGAAACCGCCCACCGTCTCGGGGCCGGCCGAGGCGGTGGGCGTCGGGAGCTCCCCTATGGAGCGCCCTACAAGAAACCGCCCACCGTCCCGGGGCCGGCCGAGACGGAGGGCGTCGGGAACTCCCCCATGGAGTGCCCTACAGTTTGACGGGGCGACACCGTTGCCGGGCCCATGTCGCCGCGCCGTGACGGGCAGCCACTAGAGCAACGGGAGTGCCAAGCACCGCGCTTGGAGCGGGCGCTGGCGAATGGCTGGAGATTCAAGGGGTTGCAACGACTGGCCGCCTGACGCCGCCCTGCCCCCGGGGTAGGCCTCTGACATGTCTGTCAGGGGCCCCTGGGCCAGACGTCACGCTGGGCCTGACAACAGTGTCAGGGGGCCTCGGACTTTCCAGCAGCTAGTCGCCCTGGACGGAGCGGATGGTGTCGCGCATGGAGTGGCGCGGCTTCCAGGCCACGTCCTTCACCCAGCGGCTGCCGTCCACCGCGCACAGGAACTGGATGTGGTCCAACTCCGGCGGCGGGAAGTTGGCCAGCCGGTACTTGAAGAGCATGCCCAGCAGCGGGCGGGCCACGGGGTGCGGCACGGGGATGGGGGTATTGCCCAGCTCGCGCATCACCGCGGACAGGGGCACCTCGCCGGGGCCCACGACGTTGTAGACGCCCTTGGGCTCGGGGCGGAGCGCCTCCACCATGGCGCGCGCGACGTCCTCCACATGGATGAGCTGCACCATGGGGTCGAAGCCCGCCATCATCCAGGGTCGGCGCATGCGCAGGTAGTTGGACGGCGCGTTCTTGATGGTCGGCCCGACGATGTGGACGGGCCGGAGGATGACCGTCTCGATGTGCGGGTGCTTCCAGAAGAAGCTGTGCGCCAGCATGTCCACTTCGATGAGGTCACGCACGCCGGAGAAGCGGCTGGCGGCCATGAGCGGCGCGTCTTCCGTGAGGAAGTTGGAGTTGTCCGGACTGGGCCCATAGACGTTGGCCGAGGACAGGACGACGACCTTCTTCACGCCGTACTTCGCGCAGTACTCCAACAGGCGCGTGGTGCCCACGACGTTGAAGGAGTGGTGCTCCTCCTCGCTCATCCGGGGGTCATGCATGATGCCCATGTGGATGACGGCGCGGATTTCGTTCTTCCGGAAGACGTCCTCCGCCTTCTTCTTGCGGAGGTCGAGCTCATACATCTCGACGTCCTTCGGACGTCCCGCGAAGGGCCGCCGGTCGATGCCGATGATGCGCTCGTGCTTGTGCAGCAGCTTCGCGAGGGTGCGGCCGAGGTTGCCGCTGATGCCCGTGACGACGACGGCCGGTTTCATGGAACTCCCCTCTTTAGCACCGCCGCGTCTGGCGCTCACCAGAACACGCCCTGACGCTCCTTGAGGCCCTGGTGGAGCATGGATTGGATGGACGCCTTCACGGTGCGGACCTTCTTGTCCAGCTCACTGTCCTCGTCGTCCGGGCGCCCGGAGAAGTGCAGCGGCTCCCCGAAGTAGATGCGGTACTTCGTGGGCAGGGGAATGGGCAGGCCCGTGGGGGTGATGGGGAAGGACGGGAAGCCCAGAAGCTTCGCCACCGGCTTGAGGTCCATCAGCGCCGGAGCCTGCTCCTCCGCGCCAATGACGGCCACGGGAACGATGGGCGTGTTCGTCTCCAGCGCCAGGCGCATGAAGCCCAGGCCGAACTCCTGGAGCTGGTAACGCTGGGGCCACAGCTTGTTGATGCCGCGCGTGCCCTCGGGGAAGACGAGGATGGCCTCCTCCGACTCCAGCAGCCGCCGGCAGTTCTCCGGCGTGCCAACAATCTGCCCCACGCGGGCCATGAAGGTGGACACGTATGGGAGCGACGACACCCACTTCTCCACCATGCTGCGGATGACGCGGGACGGGCTGGCATCCAGCATCATCGCCACGCCAATCATGGCGCCGTCCATGGGCAGTTGGCCGGAGTGGTTGGACACCAGCAGCACCCGGCCGGCGGGCACGTTCTCGATGCCAAACGTCTCCACGCGGAAGTAGTTCCGGTAGAGCCACAGGAGCGGGGCCACCGCGGACAGGCTGTAGTCCAGATCGAAGCCGAACGGGTCCACCCCGTACTCGTTACCCGGGCGCGACAGGCCGTGGAGCCGCTGCTTCTGTTCGGTGTTGGCCAGCCGGTCCGTCCACTCGCGCAGGCCCTTCTTCACTCGGTCGGTGACGTTCTCCAGCATGGGGGGCTCTTTACACCACCGGCCCCGCCGCCGGGAGGGTCCGTCGGCGGAAGCCCTCGCCCTGGCATGGCAAGCGTGCCCCACGGACACCCAGGCACGGCGGGGACGTACGCTGGCGGACAGGTCCCCTCGTGGGAACGCCTTACACCGAGGCCGACAGCCGCCCGGCGACGTCGCGCAGCGTGAGGACCTCGCGCTCCGACTTCAGCCAGCCGAACACCTCGCGCAGGCGCGCCATCTTCTGGGTGGCGCTGACGCGCAAATCCCGCTGCTGCCGCACCAGCTCCGGGGGAATCCCGTCCGACGCGTCCAGCACGTCCACGCCGTGCAGTTCGAAGTTGAAGAAGGTGTCCCGCCGGCACGTGCGCCACAGCGCGTGCAGGGACGCGCGGGGCAGCGTGGTGGCGAAGGTGCCGATGAGGGGGAAGCGCAGCGCGGGCGTCACCGTCATGGGCAACTCCAGCACGGTGCCCGAGCCCCGCCGGTAGGGCTGCGCCGGGTCGGGCCGGTACGGCACCCGAGGCGCCAGCAGCACGCGGGGCGTGTCCAGCACGGAGCGGGACGGACGCCCCAGCACCGACAGGGCCCCCATCACCGCCGCCTTCGCGGAGTAATACGGCACGGCGGGGAAGGCCGAGGAGCCATACCGGTAGCCCAGCGCCGCGGTGGCCTCGTACAGGTCCGCGTTCAGCGTGTAGCCCGGCGCGCGGAACCCCTCCGGCCGCACACCCGTGGCCGCGAGAATGGCGGCGTCCGCGCGGGACAGGTCCGCGTGGATGGCCTCGGGGCCCCGGCGCGTCAGCGCGTAGTCATGGGCGTGGCTGTGGCTGGCCACCTCGATGCCCGCCTCGTGGGACGCGCGCATGCCCGCCACGGCGACCGGGTCGGACTCCAGGTCCTCACCGATGACGAAGAAGGTCCCCGTGATGCCCAGCCCGTCCAGCAGCTCCCGGAAGCGTGGCACCGCCACCGCGTGCACCAGCGAGCGGGCGCGTGCGTCCAGCAACGACTCCGGCAGGCCGTGGATGCGGCAGTAATGGGGCAGCGAGTCGAGGTCGACGGAGATGGACGCCAGCCGCACGGTGCGCCCTCCCCGGCTCAGGTCCCGCGGACGCGGATGACGTAGAATAGCTTGCCCACGTTCTTGAGCACGTTGGGCACGCGCTTGAACAGGTGGATGGAGGGCTGGCGCTTCTCGTGGAGCTGGATGGGAATCTCCATCACCCGCAAGCCCTCGCGCCACGCGCGGATGACGAACTCGCTGGCGAACACATCCATGTCCACCACGCACTTCTGGATGACGGGCAGCAGCGCCTCTCGGCGGAACGCCTTCAGGCCGTGCGTGTCCGTGCCCTGGAAGCCCAGCGCCACCTTCAGCAGCTTGTTGTGCACCCGCGTGGCCGCGCGGCGAATCAGCGGGCGCTGGTCACTGGCGCCCTTGGCCGCCTTGGAGCCCACCACCATGTCCGCCTCGCCCCGCTCCAGCCGCGGCAGCGCCGCGTCGTAGAAGGTCAGGTCGCACAGGTCGATTTCATCACAGATGACGTAGGTGCCCCGGGCCTTGAGGATGCCGGCCTTGAGCGCCACGCCGTAGTTGGGCGTCTCCGAGTGGAACCAGCGCAGGCGCGGGTTGCTCGCGCACAGCTCTTCGAGGATGGCCGGCGTGGCGTCGCGCGAGCCGTTCTCCGCGAAGATGATTTCGTAGTCGAGCCCGCGCGCGTCCAGCCCCTGGCGCAACTCCTCCGCCGCCGAGGCGATGATGGACTCCTCGTTGTAGACAGGGATGACGACGGTGAGGTGCGGGGCCATGAACTCGAACAGAGATGGCTAACACGCCCCAAGCCACCCGTCGACACAATGCGACGGGTGGGCGATGGGGATGTCAACCGTTGAGTATCCTCGCGCACGCACGCCCGGCGAGGATGGCGTCTTCCATGGAGGAGTACTCCCACTGCCCATAGCGGCCGGCAATCTGGATTCCGGTATGCTCCAGGAAGCGCAGAATCTCCGACTTCGCCGGACCGTAGGCGTCGTCGTAGAGCACGTAGGCGTGGGGAATCTCGCGCGCCTGGGCGAAGAGCACGTCGTCCGCGGCGTGAATCATCTGCGAGCGCACCAGGTCCTCCACCGCGTACTTCTCCGCCGCGGCCAGGGACAGCTCGCCGTGGTGGCTGTACTCCACGTAGAAGGTGGACGTGTCCGGCGGCGCCAGCGGCGCGTACACCGCGGAGGGCGAGCCGATGCGGTACGTGTGGAACTCCGGCTCCGGCAGGTAGATCCAATGCCAGGGCTGGCGGTTGGCCCCCTTGGCGCCCACGGCCACATAGGTGACGGTGGTGGCGCGCAGCTGCTTCGCCGCGTCCTGCACCGCGTCGGGCACGCCGGCCTCGCCCTTGGCGAGCAGCTTCACCAACCCGGGCAGGGAGATGCTGGACACCAGCCCCGCATAGGGCTGCACGCTCCCGTCGGACAGCGTCACCTTCCGGGCCTTCCAATCAATGGCGGTGGGCTCGGTATGGGTGCTGAGCTGGCCGCCCTTCAGGTGGCTCAGCATGGCGCGGGCGAGGCTCTCGATGCCGCCCTCTCGCGGGTACAGGAACGACGCGTTGTAGCCGACCGCGTCGCTGCCAGCGCCCAGCGCGCCGTCCACCACTTCCTTGAGGTTGGGACGGGGCACGAAGCGGCCCACCCAGGCGGCGGACATCTCACGCGGGTGCACCGTCCACAGCTTCTGGTTGTAGGGCACCATGAAGTTCTTCGCGAAGCCCTCGCCCATGTAGCGGAGGATGAACTCCT
Source organism: Myxococcus sp. CA005 (assembly GCF_006518205.1). Classification (NCBI taxonomy): domain Bacteria; kingdom Pseudomonadati; phylum Myxococcota; class Myxococcia; order Myxococcales; family Myxococcaceae; genus Myxococcus; species Myxococcus sp. CA005. The sequence continues at coordinate 12,642 of NZ_SRLV01000110.1, forward strand.
CGAAGTTGCGCGGCTCGCGCTCGCGCAGCTCGCGGCCCTTCTCACCGTAGACGGCCTCCACGTAGCCGGTGAGGTTCTCCGCCACCACCTCCGGCGGCAGACCGTGGGTGTTCACCTGGTACGGGAAGCGGGTGAACACCCCGCGCGTGAAGATGCCGGCCTTGCGCTGGATGCGGACCATCTGCTCCGGCAGCCACAGCGTGTTCACCAGGGCCTGGATTTCCGGGTCGCGCAGGTGGAGCCAGTGACCGGTGGGGTCAAAATAACACCCCTGGATGACCTCGGTCTTGATGAGGCCGCCGACACGGTCGGACTTCTCGATGAGGCGCCAGGGCTTGTTCAGGAAGTGGGCGGTGGAGAGGCCCGCGAGGCCCGCGCCCAGGATGACAATGGGTTCCATTGAGGGGCGGGTCTACCACCTTCCACTCCGGGAACGGCGAATCGAACGTGGAGTGCTGACCGGTGGAAGGCGGGGGCCCTCGCCCGCTTGCCCGGGAGGGTGCGCTTCAACCTACTCGTGCGCGTTCTTTCCGGGCTGGAAACGCCTCTGGTAGCCTGCGCGCACCGCGAAGGCGCTCGGTCCCCCTCTCGCGAGCTCGGAATCCCATGAAAGTCTCCTGCCCGTCTTGCCAGACGAACTACAACATCGATGACAAGCGGATCCCGCCGGGCGGCGCGAAGCTCAAGTGCGCCCGGTGCCAGACCACCTTCCCCATCAAGCTCGATGCAGTGAGCGCGCCCGCGGCGCCTGCTCCCGCCGAGCCCGCCATTCCTCTGCCGGGTGCTGCGTCCGCCGCGCCTCAGGCCGCCGCCATCCCGCTGCCCGGTGCCGCGTCCGCGCAAGCCGCCGCCATCCCGTTGCCCGGTGCCGCGTCCGCGCAGCCCGCAGCCATTCCGTTGCCCGGCGCCGCGTCCGCGCAGCCCGCCGCCATTCCGTTGCCCGGCGCCGTGTCCGCGCAGCCCGCAGCCATTCCGCTCCCTGGCGCCCCCGCGTCCACGGGTGCCATCCCGCTGCCGGGCGCCGCACCGACCCACTCCGCCGCGATTCCGCTCCCTGGCGCTCCCGCGTCCACGGGCGCCATCCCGCTGCCGGGTGCCGCGCCGGCCCACGCCGCCGCCATTCCGTTGCCAGGCGCCGCGCCCGCGAGAGCCATTCCGCTGCCGGGCGCTCCTGAGGCGTTCAGCGCCGCGCCCCACGCCGCCGCGATTCCCCTTCCCGGCGCGGCCGCGCCTCAGCCCGCCGCCATTCCCCTGCCGGGAGGCGCCCCGGAGGCCGATCCGTTCGCCTTCGACATGGGCGAGCCCGCACAGGCCGCCGCCATCCCGTTGCCGGGAAGCGCTCCCGAAGCCGACCCGTTCGCCTTCGACATGGGCGAGCCCGCACAGGCCGCCGCCATCCCGTTGCCGGAAGCCGACCCGTTCGCCTTCGACATGAGCGAGCCCGAACAGGCCGCCAGCGTCCCGCTACCGGGAAGCGCTCCCGAAGCCGACCCGTTCGGCTTCGACATGAGCGAGCCCGAACAGGCCGCCGCCATCCCGTTGCCGGAAGCCGACCCGTTCGCCTTCGACATGAGCTCGCCCGCGGAGGCCGCCGCGGCCATGCCGCAGGCAGATGGCCCGTCCGGCATGGACGCGTTCGGCGACGACTTTGGCGAGCCGGTCCGGGACACCCGCGAGGTGACGCGCGTCGTCTCCATTCCACTGCCGAGCGACGCCTACCGCGAGCCGCCCTCCGCTCCGGCGTCGGGCTACGGCGTGAATGAACCCGCGGGAACGGCGCGCGACTTCGACTTCGAGACCGTCGAAGCCCCCGTCGAGGACGCCGCACAGGGCTACGGCGTGAACGCGCCCGCGGGCACCGCCAGGGACTTCGATTTCGCCGATGACGCCCTGCCCGTTCCCGTCGAGGCTCCGCCCGCCGAGGACGCGTTCGCCTTCGACATCGAATCCTCCAGCGGTGCCGCCCAGGGCCTGCCGCCCCAGGCAGACCCCTTTGCCCTGCCGCCCCCGGAGGCCTACGCGCAGTCGGCCGCCCCGGTGGACGACCCGTTCGCCCTGCCGCCGCCAGACATGGCGTCCCAGACGGACGCCTTCGCGCCGGACGCGTACGCGATGCCGTCCGCGCCCGAGGCCTCGCCCTACGCGATGCCTCCGCCCGCCGCGGGAGCGCCGTCCTTCGACTTCGCCGAACTGCCCGTCCCTGCGAACGCCGATCCGTTCGCGCTGCCCCCTCCGGGAGCGGACTTCTCCGACCTGCCCGCGCCCGCCGCGCCCCAGGCCCTGGAGTTCGCGGACCTGCCGGCCCCCGCCGCACCGGACCTGTCGTTCGACTTCAACGAGCCGCCCGCGCCCGGTGCGGACCCCTTCGCCGTCGACTTCAGCGCCCCACCGGCCCCCGCCCTCGCGGCGGCTCCTTTCGCCGCCGATTTCGGCTCCGCGCCAGCGCCGGGTGCGGACCCGTTCGCCATCGACTTCTCGGAGCCCCCGGCCCCCGCGCCAGCCGTCGCCGTCAACCCGGCCGTGGACTTCGGTGACGTGGACTTCGGCGCGCCTTCCTCGCCCGGCATCCCGGACTCGCTCGAGTTCGACCCCACCGCACGGCCGGATGACGACCTGGAAGCGGACCTCTCCGACCCGCTGCCGCCGCCGCCCAACGCGGGCCCCGCGGACGGCCTGGAGATGCTGTCCTTCATCGACGACGCCGCGGGCAAGGACGGCGGCGCCCAGGCGGGCGCCAAGGTGCGCCGTTTCCACGTCCGCCGGCGCTCGGGCAAGGTGTTCGGCCCGTTCGACGAGGGCGTCATCGTCAAGATGCTCGAGGACGGGCAGCTCCTCGGGAACGAGGATGTGTCGCTGGACTCGGAGACCTGGTCCGCCATCGGCACGGTGCCCACCTTCGCCGCCGCCATCCAGCGGCTCATGGAAGGCCCCGCCAAGCTGGTGACGCCCACCGCGGCGCCCGCTGCGGCCGTCGTCGACGCGCCCCGCGTGGACGGCGCCAGCCCGCAGGCCAACATGAAGCGGCTGGAGCAGCTCTATGAAGGCCGCATGGCCGCGGTGTCCGTGGTGGACCGCAGCGGCAACACGGAGAAGTGGAAGAAGCGCGTCCCGCTGATGATTGCCGCGGGCGTCGCCGTGGTGGTGGCGGGCATCGGCGCGGGCACGGAGTTCGGCACGCGCTACGGTGCCTTCGGCCGCCGTGCCCTCTTCCCCGCCCGCCTCTCCGACGGCTCGGCCGAGGCGAAGCAGGTGGCGGACGCGAAGCAGGCGCTGCTCACGGACACCTTCGCCAGCTACAAGCAGGCCCGCGAGCTCAGCGCCAAGGTGCTCGCTCAGAAGGAGTACCCGGAGGTGCGCTCGCTGTGGTGCCAGTCCGTCTACTACCTCCAGCGCCGCTACGCCGCGGGCAATCCGAACGAGATGAGCCGCTGCCGTCAGGACATGGCGGACATCGAGTTCCTGGGAGAGAAGGACGTGGACGTCATCAAGGCGTCCGCGGCGATCGCGCTCACCTCCCGGCAGGCGGACTCAGTCATCCCCACCCTGAGCGGCGCCTACGGCCGCGAGGATACCCAGGGCGACGTGGAGCTGGCCTTCCTGCTGGCCGAGGCCTACTCGCAGAAGCGCGACGAGAAGCGCGCCCTGGACACGCTGAACAAGGTGCTGGCGAAGAACCCGAAGTCCGCCAAGGCCCACCACGCCGTGGGCAACCTGCACCAGGCCGCCGACCGCGCCGACGAAGCCGCCGCCGCCTATGCCGCGGCCCTGGAAGCGGACCCGAAGCACGTGGCCTCCGCGGTGGAACTGGCCGCGGTGGAGCTGCTGGTACGCAAGGACGTGGCGAAGGGCACGGAGGCCGTTGAGCGGGCGCTGGCCGAGGACGTCCAGTCCGCGCTGGGCCCCGCGGAGCTGGCGCGCGCCCGCGGCCTCAAGGGCGTGGCGATGTTCCAGAAGCACCAGCCGAAGGAGGCTGAGGCCGAGCTCAAGGCCGCCCTGGAAATGGACGCGAAGTCCACCTTCCTCCGGGGCCAGCTGGCGCGGGTGCTGCGCGCCCAGCGCAACTTCGAGGGCGCTCTGCCCATCTACAAGGCGCTGGCGACCGAGGAGCCCAACAACCTGGAGTTCGCGGACGGCCACATCACCGCGCTGGTGATGACCGGGAAGATGCAGGACGCGCTGGAGGCCGTGAAGAAGGCCAACGGCGTGTTCCCCAACGAGGCGCGCATCGCCTACCTCTACGGACGCATCGAGGACGCGCTCGACAACCTCTCCGACACGGAGGGCCACTACAAGCGCGCCATCGCCGCGGACGACACCCTGGTCGAGGCCCGCCTCTACCTGGGCCGCTTCTACCTGGCCCAGCGCCGCAACGCGGAGGCGCGGCCTCAACTCGAGGAGGCGGCGAAGAAGGCACCGGAGAACGCGGGCGTGCGCGCGGGCCTCGGCGAGCTGGCCCTGGCGGAGAACAACACGCTGCTGGCCCAGCAGGAATTCGAGCGCTCCGTGAAGCTCGACCCCATCCTGGCGGACGCCCACCTGGGCCTGTCCCGCGTGGCCCTGCTGACGGACGACCTGGAGACGGCGAAGGCGGAGGCCAACCGCGCCCTGGAGCTGGACCCGCACCTGTTGAAGGACGGCCGGCTGCAGCGCGGGCTCGTGCTGTGGCGTCTGGGGCAGTTGGAAGAAGCCGTGGCGGAGCTGGAGAAGGCCAAGGCGGAGGACCCGCGCTCCACCACCATCCCGATTACGCTGGGCGCCGTGCTGCTGGAGCGAGGCGATTTGCCGGGCGCGGAGAGCAACCTGGGCCTCGCGCTGAGCAACGAGCCCTCCAACCACGAGGCGCTCTATTACCTGGCGCTGGTGAAGGCGAGGCGGCTGGAGTTCACCCAGGCGCTGGACAACATGCGCAAGGCCGTGGAGCGGGCCCCCAACCGCCCCGACTACCACTACGCCTACGGCGTCATCCTGCGGGACGCGAAGAACCTGCCGGACGCCATGAGCGCATGGCGCAAGACGGTGGAGCTGGATGGCTCCCACGCGGACGCCCACGAGGCGCTCGGTCATGCGCTGCTGGAGGGCGGCCAGTTCGACGAGGCCATCGCCTCGTTCGAGGCCAGCCTCAAGGCCGACCCCCGCCGCACGCGGGTGCTGGGCTCCATCGGTGATGCGTACTTCGCCGCCGCGCGCTGGAACGACGCCATCAAGCGGTACCAGTCGGCCCTGAAGGCGGACCCCAAGCTCACCTACGTCTATTACAAGGTGGCCCGCGCCTTCACCGAGCAGGCCCAGCACGCCAAGGCCATCGACTGGTACCGCAAGGCCACCAGCCTCGATTCGGAGAACCCCATGGCCTACTACTACCTGGGCTTCGCCTATAAGGAGCGCAACAAGCGCCGGGAGGCCGTGCAGGCCTTCAAGGACTACCTCTCCCGCAAGCCTGACGCGACCGACAGGAAGGACATCGAGGACGAAATCTACGACCTGCAGAACTGAGGTCGTCGTCCGCCGGACGTCTCCGCGCCCGGCGCCTCCCCTCCCCCACGGAGTCAGGGCGGAGGGGGGTGCGGCGTCCGGCCTTGAGCACCCCAGACGTGAGGAACCTTGCTGGCCTCACCGGGGGTGACTACAAGGCGTGCTCCATGCTGGACCTCCGGAACGTTGCGCAGAACTTCGATGCGGTGGTCGCCCGGCTCAAGACGCGGGGCGGCAACCTGGATTTGGGCCCCTTCCAGCGGCTCTTCGCCGAGCGCCGCGAGCTGTATGTCTCCGTGGAGTCGCTGGCCGCGCGCCGCAATGCCGCCAACGAGGAGATGAAGCGCAAGGCGAAGGAGGACCCGAAGGCGCTCGACGCGCTCCGCGGTGACCTCCGCGCCGTCTCCCAGGAAATCAAGGAGAAGGAAGCGCGCCTCAAGGACGTGGAGGAGGAGCTCAACCGCATCCTCCTGCTCATCCCCAACGTGCCCCATGAGTCCGTCCCCGAGGGCGGCGGCGCCGAGGACAACGTCCAGGTGAGCATCTGGGGACAGAAGCCCGACCTGCTCTTCGCCCCCAAGCAGCACTTCGAGCTGGGTGAGAAGCTGGGCATGCTCGACTTCGAGCGCGCCGCCAAGGTGTCTGGCAGCCGCTTCACCTTCTACAAGGGCGCACTGGCCCGGCTGGAGCGGGCGCTCGTCACCTTCATGATCGACGTGCACACCAGCAAGGGCTACACGGAGCTGCTCCCGCCCTACTTGGTGCTGCGCGAGACGATGATGGGCACCGGTCAGCTCCCCAAGTTCGAGGACGACGCCTTCAAGACGTTGGGCGAGCCGGAGCGCTTCCTCATCCCCACCGCGGAAGTGCCCGTCACCAACTACCACGCGGACGAAATCCTCGAGGGCGAGTCCCTGCCCATCCGCTACTGCGCCTTCAGCCCCAGCTTCCGGGCCGAGGCGGGCGCCGCCGGCAAGGACACCCGCGGCCTCATCCGTCAGCACCAGTTCCACAAGGTGGAGCTGGTGAAGTTCGCCCACCAGGAGAAGAGCCTGGACGAACTCGAGGCCATGACGGACGACGCCTGCGACATCCTCCGCCGCCTGGGCATCCACCACCGCGTCATGCTCCTGTGCACCGGAGACATGGGCTTCGCCGCCCGGAAGACGTACGACATCGAGGTCTGGCTCCCCGGACAGAACAGCTACCGGGAGATTTCGTCCTGCTCTGACTGCGGCGACTTCCAGGCCCGCCGGGCGAAGATTCGCTACCGGGCCCAGAGGGGGGACAAGCCCCAGCTCGCCCACACGCTCAACGGCAGCGGCCTGGCGGTAGGCCGGACGACCATCGCCATCCTGGAGAACTACCAGCGCGAGGACGGAAGCGTGGCCATTCCGGAGGCGTTGGTGCCGTACATGGGCGGCTTGAAGGAACTGAAACCGATTTGAGTCTGAATCCGGCTTGCAACGCGCGAAGAATCAGGTAGAAGGGCGGCCCCACGGACGTCGGTCCGCGGGGTGCCAAGTCGGCCCCGGTGGTATGGAGGCGTGGCCGAGCGGTTGAAGGCAGCGGTCTTGAAAACCGCAGAGGGTGCAAGCTCTCCGTAGGTTCGAATCCTACCGCCTCCGAGTTTTTGTTCTTGAATTTGTTGGCTCTTTGACAGAGAAGAGTTGGAGAGATGGCCGAGAGGCTGAAGGCACAGGTTTGCTAAACCTGCATACTCGAAAGGGTATCGAGGGTTCGAATCCCTCTCTCTCCGCCACTTGTTGTTGTAGCAGCGCCGGAAGAAATGCTCCCTTAGCTCAGCTGGATAGAGCGTCGGACTACGAATCCGAAGGCCGGAGGTTCGAATCCTCCAGGGAGCGCCACTTCTTTCGAGCAGTTCTCCATGAGTGACGAAGCTTTCATGCAGCAGGCGCTATCGCTCGCGCGGGAAGCAGCGGAACTCGGAGAGGTCCCCGTAGGTGCGGTGGCGGTGCTCAACGGTGAAGTCGTTGGCGCTGGATTCAATCGCCGCGAAGTGGACCGCAATCCGCTCGCTCACGCAGAGATGTTGGCAATGGACGCCGCAGCCCGGAAGATCGGTGCCTGGCGGCTCTCGGGCGTCACCCTGTATGTGACACTTGAGCCGTGTGCCATGTGCGCCGGAGGTCTGGTGCAGTCTCGCGTGACACGACTCGTTTTCGGTGCCTTCGATCCGAAAGCGGGTGCGGTGGGTTCGCTGTACAACCTGGTCGAAGAGCCTCGACACAATCACCGGCTCCAAGTCACGAGTGGTATCCTGGCGGACGAGAGCCGCCTGCTTTTGAAGACGTTTTTCGGGCGCTTGCGTGCGAAGAAACGTGACAATTGAATACTGGAGAGCTGGCCGAGTGGTCGAAGGCACCTGACTCGAAATCAGGCATACCGGTAACGGTATCGTAGGTTCGAATCCTACGCTCTCCGCTCCAGATTTTTGGAGAGGTGGCCGAGCGGTTGAAGGCGCACGCCTGGAACGCGTGTATATCTGAAAGGGTATCGTGGGTTCGAATCCCACCCTCTCCGTTGTTGTTTCTGCAGTACGTGGTTACATTCTTTATGGTCGGGACAACGTGGGGGCGTGAACCCCGCCAGGTCCGGAAGGAAGCAACGGTAGCGTACTTCCGCGTGTGTCCCGGCCGTCCTTTTGAAGAGCCGGTGTCCTGTCAAGGACACCGGCTCTTCGCCTTTGCGGGCTGGCCGCTCCCCTTCCCTACTCGCGGGAGAGAATCGTCTCGCGGCCCACCTTCCGGACGATTTGGAAGCCGCCGGCCTGGAGCTCGGCGAGCGCGCGGTCCTCGAAGGTGACGGCGCGGTTGAACGTCCTGTCCCGCAGCGCACGTTCGAACGCGCCGTCGTGGGGCCAGTCACAGGTGAGCCAGGGAATCCGCTTCCCCAGGTAGAAGTAGCCGCCCGAGCCCCACAAGCCCTCATTGACGATGAGCAGCCCCCGCGCATTGCCCCGGGTGGCGGCGACAATCGCGCGGAACTGGTCTGCCCGCAGGTCCCCGGGAGGGAAGAAGGCGGCCGCGGTCATGCTCGCGGCCAGCGCGAGTCCGGCCAGGCCCCACCGCCCGGTTGGCCGAGCAAGCTGGACGAGGCCCGCCGCCACGGGTGGCGCCGCGGCCAGCACGCCCAGCACCAGGCCGGGATAGAGGAAGCGCTCCTCCTTGTGCGCGGTGGCCAGGAGCACGCCGGTGTACACGGCGGCGCACCACAGCGGCAGGGACAGGGCGCGGTGCTGGCGAAGCGCGGCGATTCCCACGGGCACGGCGGCCCAGGCCCAGAGCGGCACGGCGGTGAGTAGCGGCTTCACGTAGAAGCTGGGTGCGTCAGCTCCGAACTGAGCCGCGGCCTTGCCCGAAAAGACGTTGAAGCGGGCATAGGCGATAAAGGAGTGGAACGGCGAGCCCCACGTCGCCCAGTCCAGCGCGCCGAGCGCCACCGCCACGCCCAGTCCTCCAGCGCACGTGAAGGCGAGCAGTCGCCACCGCCTCGCCGCCGCCAACCACACCAGCGCCGCCAGGACGAAGATGGCCGACGGGTAACGGGCCACCACCGCCAGCCCCAGGGCCATGCCACCCACGAGTCCTGCCCTTGAGAGCTGCGCTCTCCGGTCCAGCGCCTCCACGGCGACGATGAGCAGCGAGGCGGAAATCGACTCGGCCATGGTGCGCCCCGCGAAGACGAGCAGTGGGCCGTAGAGCCCCACGAGCAACGTCGACAGCAGGCCACCCGCGGTCCCCGCTCGGCGCTGGGCGAAGCGGTACGCGGCCCAGAGACTCCAGGCGTGCAAGGCCACCTGCGGAATGGCCACCACGACGCGATAGGCCCGCGGATGGGTGATGCCCAGCAGGTCCGCCAGCTTGAGGAAGCCCGCCAGGACGCCGGGCACAGCCCAGTTGCGGAGGCCGTCATGCCACTCCCAGGCCAGGACGCCGTAGCCGTGGACTCGCCACCAGGCGGGCTCCAGCGACTGGTACACCTCATCCGGGTGGATGCGGCCCAACTGCACCACCGCGATGAGGCCAGGCAGCAGCGCCACTGCCCCTAGCACCCAGCGCATCCAGTTCCGGACCGGCGCCTCTTGGGGCGTGGCCCCGGGCGTCAGGGACGTGGGCTCGGGTGTCGGGATGGAATCAGCGGGCGTGGCAGGGAGGGGGACGGACACAGGCGCGACCGACTCTTCCCGCCCGCGTTCCCGGACGCAAGGTGTGAAGCGTTCGTCTGCCCGCCCTGGGTCCGAGCCCGACGGGGAGTGGAATCCCACCTCGTGGGAGGGCAACGACATGGATCATTCACGCCGCCGTGTTTAGATGACGCCCCCCATGAGCTACCTCGTTCTCGCCCGCAAATGGCGCCCACAGAAGTTCGACGACATGACCGGACAGGAGCACGTCGTCCGGACGGTCGCGAACGCCATCAAGATAGACCGGGTCGCGCACGCGTACCTGTTCTGTGGACCTCGTGGCGTGGGCAAGACGACGGCCGCGCGGCTGCTCGCCAAGGCGCTCAACTGTGAGAAGGGCCCCACCGCCCAGCCCTGTGGCGAGTGCCGTGCTTGCACGGAGATTGCCGCCGGCACCAGCGTGGACGTCGCGGAAATCGACGGTGCCTCCAACAACGGCGTCGAGAACGTCCGCGAGATTCGCGAGAACGCGAAGTACCTGCCCCAGCGGGACCGGCACAAAATCTACATCATCGACGAGGTCCACATGCTGTCGGGAGCGGCGTTCAACGCGCTGCTCAAGACGCTGGAGGAGCCGCCCGGGCACGTGAAGTTCATCTTCGCGACCACCGAGGCGCACAAGCTCCCGGACACCATCCTGTCGCGGTGCCAGCGCCACAACTTCCGGCGGATTCCGGCGGCCCGGATGCTTCAGCGTCTCCAGGAAATCTGCAAGGCGGAGGGCGCTGGTATCTCCGACCGCTCGCTGTCGCTGGTCGTGCGCCAGTCCGAAGGCGGCATGCGCGATGCGCTGAGCCTCCTGGACCAGGTGCTCGCCTCGTGCGGCGCCACCCCCTCCGACGAGGAAGTGGCCGATGCGCTGGGCGCCATCGACCGGACGTTGGTGCAGGACTTCGCCGATGCGCTCGTCCACAAGGACGCGAAGCGGGTGTTGGAGCGGGTGGAGGAAGTCTTCAACCGCGGCCTGGACTTGAAGCGCCTGGCCGAGGAGCTGGCCTTCCAACTGCGGCATCTCTTCGTCACCAAGACGCTGGGCAAGGCGCCCGACGAGCTGGCCGAGTCCGAGCAGAAGGCGCTGATGGCGCTGGCGCAGGACGCGGAGGCCGCGCAGCTCACGCGCTTGTTCGACGTGGTGCACGGCTGCATCTGGGACGTGTCGCGTGCGGCCCAGCCTCGGCTGGCCCTGGAGATGGCGCTGCTCAAGGCCATCCAGTTGTCGCCGGGTGGTTCGATTCCCGAGCTGCTTGCCCGCGTGGACAAGCTCGCGGCGGGGATGGGTGAAGGTTCCGCGAAGTCGAACGCTGGAGCGCCGGGAGGTCGCTCCAGTCCCACGAACTTTCGCGCCTGAGACACGACTCGACACTTCCGTGATGCAGGCGGCTGCCCCCACCCCACGTCCGTGGGAAGCGAGGGGTGCGCCCGTGGCGCAGATGCCTGTGCGCGCCAACGAGCCGCCAGCGCCGCTGGCGGCCATGCGCCAGGACGAGCCACCGCGCACGACGCCTGCCGCCGATGAGGTTCGCCCGCATGAGCCCTTCCAAGGCAGCGCGCATATGGGAGCCACGCGCCAGGACGAGCCGCCTCGTTTTGCACCTCCCGGCGCCATGCGTCCGGCCGAACCGCCGCCGCCCGGGCCCCACATGGACGGCCTGTCACCGGCAGCGAGCCGCCCCCTGTCGTTCCTCCGCAACAGCGGCGGCGCCAACCCGTCCCCTCAGGGCTACCAGGCCACGCAGATGGTCCCCTCCGGCCCGGTGATGGAGGGACTGTCACCTTCCGCCGCGCGCCCGCTCTCATTCCTCCGCAACGGTGGCTCGGCCCAGGCGCCCACGGCCCCTACGCCCCCGCCCTCCGTACCTCCCGCGGGCGCCACGCCGCTGTCGCGCACCACCGAGCCCGCGCCATCGGTCCGCGTCACCAACATCCGCCGGCCCGAGCCCATCGCGCCGCCGGAACCTCCGCCCTACGCGGAGGAAGAGGACGCGCGCTACTACCCCGAAGAGAACTCCCCCGAAGGCTGTGCCTCCGGCGAGTGCCTCCCCGAAGTCGCCGCCGCGCCGCCGCCTGCGTCCGAGCTCGTCATCCAGCACGAGTCCGAGCC